>NZ_SMKS01000008.1:0-154432 GCF_004348435.1 Saccharopolyspora terrae
TGTCGGTGGCGATGGCGGGGAGGGTCCGCCCGGTCCCATTCCGAACCCGGTAGCTAAGCTCCCCAGCGCTGATGGTACTGCACTCGCTAGGGTGTGGGAGAGTAAGACACCGCCGACACAATCCTTAGATGGGGTGGGCAGGAGAAGAAATTCTTCTGCCCACCCCATTTTTCATGCCCGAAAAACCCCGCGGATACCTGATTCGGAATCCACCGGCGGACACCGCAGCGATCGCAACGGCGAGTGCTGCGGTGCCCGTCCCGAGCGGGAATCAGCTGAGGCTGCGGCGCCGGAGTTCGAAGCAGAGGACCGCTGCGGCGCTGGCGACGTTGAGGGATTCGACCTCGTTGGCCATCGGGATCGACAGCGGCTGGGCGATGCGCTCCTCCACCTCGGTGGAGAGGCCGGCGGTCTCGCTGCCGAGCACGAACACGGCGCGGTCACCGAATTCGGTGGTGTAGAGGCTGTGCTCCGAGTCGGCGTCGAGCGCGTAGAGCGGGTAGCCGCCCTCGGTGAGCATCTCGGCCGCTTCGGCCGCCGTCCGGCTGCGCAGCACGGGAGCGTGGAAGGCGACTCCGGCGGAAGCCTTGATGACCAGCGGGTCCAGTCCGGCGACTCCCCGGTGCGGGACGACGATGCCGTCGATGCCGGAGGCGGTGGCGGTCCGCAGGATCATGCCGACGTTGGCGGGAGTGGTCAGGCCGTCCAGCAGCAGGATGGTGCGCGGGGCGGTGGCGTGGTCGGCGAGCGCGTCGGCGAGCGGCCGCATCTTGCGAGCGACGACGTCGGCCACGACGCCCTGGTCGTGACGTCCGTTGCCGGCCAGCACCTTCACCCGGTGGGCGCTCGCCCGCTGCACCTTCACGGCGCGATCGGCGGCGGCCTCCTCGATTTCCGCGATGGCCCCACCGCGGAGTCCTTCCGCGACGATCACCTTGTCGACCCGCAGGTCGTAGTCGGCCAACGCCTCCAACACGGGCTTGCGGCCGTAGACGGTGACGAATCGGTCCTTCGGGGAAACTTCGCTGGTCACACCATCAAGTGTCACATGCCCGCGTTGCGGCCCGGCGGGTGAACCCCTCGGTCCGGTGGGGATGTGTGCCAGGATCTCCGCATGCCCGATCGCCTTTCCGCCGTCGACGCCTCCTTCCTGTACCTGGAGGACTACACGACGCCGATGCACGTCGGCGGTGTCGCGGTCTTCCGCCGTCCTCGCAGCGATTTCGACTACGAGCACCTGCTGTCGATGGTGGATCGGCGGCTCGGTCTGGTGCCCCGGTACCGGCAGCGGGTGATGGAGGTCCCGGGCAGCCTCGCGCGCCCGGTGTGGGTGGACGATCAGGACTTCGACCTCACCTACCACGTCCGCCGTTCGGCGCTGCCGAAACCGGGCAACGACGATCAGCTCCACGACCTGGTGGCGCGGCTGATGTCCCGCAAGCTCGACCACACCCGGCCGCTGTGGGAGCTGTACCTCGTCGAGGGGCTGTCGAAGAACCGGGTCGCGATCATCACCAAGACCCACCAGGCGATGATCGACGGCATCGGTGCGATCGACATCGGGCAGGTCATCTTCGACCTGCAGCGCAACCGCGAGATCGAGGACGTGGACGCGCTCTGGATGCCGCGACCGGCTCCGACCGTGGCGCAGCTGCTGGTGGAGGCGGCGACGGACGCGGTGCAGCGGCCGGGCGAGGTGGTGGAGAACGTCCGGGCGGCCATGGTCGACGCCTCGGCGACGGTGCAGAAGGTGACGCGCGCTCTCGGCGGCGTCGCTTCGGCCGTCCGGGCCGCCGTGGTGCCCGCGCCCAGCGGCCCGCTGAACGCGCCGACGTCGACGCAGCGGCGCTTCGCCGTGGCGAAGGCGAAGCTGGACGACCTGCGGGCGGTGCGGCGGGCGCACGGCAGCACGGTCAACGACGTGGTGCTGGCGGTGGTCGCCGGCGCTCTGCGGAACTGGTTGCTCTCCCGCGGCGAGGTGGTCACCCCGTCGACGACGTTGCGGGCGATGGTGCCTGTGTCGGTCCGCGACGACGACGCGGAGGCGGACGCCGCCTACCAGGACACGGCGAGCCTGCCGGTCGGCACCGTGGGCAACAAGGTGTCGGCGTACCTGGTGGACCTGCCGGTGGGCGAGGGCAACCCGACGATGCGGTTGCACCAGGTCAGCCATGCCATGCGGGCGCACGCCGAGTCCGGCCAGTCGGTGGCCGCGGACACCCTGGTGAAGGTCAGCGGATTCGCTCCGCCGACGCTGCACGCGCTGGGCGCGCGGGTGGCCAACGAGTTCTCGGACCGGTTGTTCAACGTGCTGGTCACCAACGTCCCGGGGCCGCAGGTGCCGCTGTACGCGGCGGGGGCGAGGATGATGGAGATGTTCCCGGTGGTGCCGCTGGCGAAGAACCAGTCGCTGTCGGTCGGTGTGACCTCGTACAACGGCGCGGTGTACTTCGGGCTGAACGCGGATCGGGATGCGATGCCCGACGTCGGCGTGCTGGCGGCGATGATCGGTGAAGCTGTAGACGAGATGATCGGGACGGTCGACGCATGAGGATTTACCTGCCTGCCACGCTGCCGATGCTGCAGCAACTGGTGGCGGACAAGCAGATGCAGCCGCTGGGCGGGACGGCGTTCGCGCTGACTCCGGCGCTTCGCGAGTCCTACGCGACCGGCGACACCGAGGAGCTCGAGTACGCCGCGATGCGGGAGGCCGCTCGTGCCTCGTTGCGGCTCCTGGCCGCTGACGAGGAGGGCAAGATCGAGCAGCGGCGGGTGGTGATCTCCGCCGACGTGGACGACGTGACGCTGCGGCCGGATCTCGACCACGCGGTGGTGAAGGTGTCAGGCCCGGTGATCTGGAAGCAGCTCGCGGCCGTGCACGTGGACACCACCGAGGCCGAGGACGCGGTCCGGTCGGCGGCCGAGGTCATCGACGCCGCCGACCTGGGAGACCCGGACGCGGAGTTCGCCCTCGGCGACGCCGAGGATCACGAACTCGCCTGGTACGCGCCGCAGGAAGTCCCCTTCCTGCTCGAACTCATGTGATCAGCGCGGCGGCTGCGCCATCGGCGGGAGGTCGTCGAAGACTCCGACCTGGGCGGCCGGGGGCAGGTGGATGTCCACCGGGGTTCCCCAGTCGCGGTAGGTGGAGGTGAGCGAGACCTCGCCCGCCTGGGCGATGTTGGTGGTGGCGGCGAACTTGGCCGGGAGGCCCTGCTCGTCGAGCCACAGCTGGTAGCCGAGTTCGCGCTCGCCGTCCTCGACGGCCCGTTGGAAGCGTTCGCGCTGCTGCTCGTCGGGAGCGGTCCTGGCGGCTTCCTCGGTGAGGATCCGCAGGTCGTAGCGGGTGGTGGGACGACCGTCGACGGTGTCCGGTGCCGACCCCTGGATGCGGGTGGCCTGCTCGACGCCGCTGAAGGTGGCGCGCGGGTCGACGGATTCGTGCAGCTGGTCCAGGGCGGGGCTGAGCAGCTTCGAGCCGAAGTCCGAGCCGTCCTGGGAGATCTTCAGCCACGGCTTGGTCGCGTCCGGCCGGGCCAGCGGGGTGTTGAGGTAGCCGACTTCGTCCACGATGGACAGGGCGAGCTCCTCGGTGCGCGCGTTGCGGGTCTTGCCGTCGAGCGCGAGATCGGCCTGCGGGCCCCGGTACCGGACGACTCCGTCGGCGTTGAGCTGCCCGACCATTCCGAGGCTGCCGGTCATGGTGGCGTGCGCGGTGCCGCGCGCGTTGATCTTGTTGATCGTGTCGGCCAGAACGGCCTCGGCGACGGGACGCGGATCGGGACGGGCCATCGGCAGTGCCGCGTGTGGTTGGGGCTGCTCGCTGGTGCAGGCGTTGAGCGTTGCGGCGAGGGCGAGACCAGCGGACAACACCGCAGTCCTGGTGCGGGCACGGGGCATCGGGCGTGCTCCTGTCACGGGTGGCGGATGGCTTGGACGTCGTCGCTGGCCAACGCTAGCAACGAAGTTCCAACCCCACCGGGAACGTGCTTCCCCGTTAGAGGGATGGCTCGAGCCCCGCGGGCACCCCTCCGTCAAGCCTCGTCGAGGCCGGCTCGGGAGCGCAGGAGGCGGCGGAGCGAGGCGAGCTGATCGGGGCTGCCGCCTTCCTTCTCGGTGTAGGTGTCGAGGTAGCAGTCGGGGTCGTCGGTGCCGCCGAGGTGGCCGCAGTTCGGCGGGCATTCCTCGGCGGCTTCGGCGAACCCCTCGAACGGGGTGATCACGTCGTCTGCGGTGACGTGGGCCAACCCGAAGGAGCGGATGCCGGGTGTGTCGACGACCCAACCGGCGCCGGGCAGCGCCAGCGCGACCGCGGAGGTCGAGGTGTGACGGCCCTTGCCGACTCCGCTGACCTCGCCCGTGGCGCGTTCGGCGTCCGGGACCAGCTTGTTGACCAGCGTGGACTTGCCGACGCCGGAGTGGCCGACGAGTGCGGAGACCCGGCTGGCGAGCATGTCGCGCAGCTCGTCGGGTTCGGCGTCGAGCCTGGTGATGGTGATCGGCATGTCCAGCGACGAGTAGCTGGCGATCCACTCGCCGGGGTCGGCGAGGTCGGCCTTGGTCAGGCACAGCACCGGCGACAGCCCGCCCGCGTAGGCGGCGACCAGGCAGCGGTCGATGAACCCGGGGCGCGGCGGTGGATCGGCGAGCGCGGTGACGATGATCAGCTGCTCCGCGTTGGCGACGACCACTCGTTCGTAGGGGTCGGTGTCGTCGGCGGTGCGGCGCAGCACGCTGGCGCGATCGGCGACGCGGACGATGCGCGCGAGCGTGTCGGGCTTGCCGGAGATGTCGCCGACGACGCCCACCAGGTCGCCGACGACGACCGGGGTGCGCCCGAGCTCGCGGGCTCGCATGGCGGTGACGACGCGGTCCGGGTCGCCGTCGAGGGCGACGGTCCACCGGCCTCGGTCGACGGCGATGACCATGGCCTCGGCGGCGTCGGAGTGCTTGGGCCGCTGCTTGCTGCGCGGCCTGCTGCCCCTCCCGGGGCGCACCCGCACGTCGGACTCGTCGAGGTTCCGCCAGCCCCGCTTGCTCATCTGCGGGCCCCCGGGATCACGCGGACTCCCCGAGCATCGCGGTCCACATCCCGGGGAAGTCCGGGATGGTCTTGCTGGTCGTGGCGATGTCCTCGACCACCACGCCGGGCACCTCGAGGCCGAGGATCGCGCCCGCGGTGGCCATCCGGTGGTCGGCGTAGGAGTGCCATTCGGCGCCGGTCAGCGGGCGGGCGTCGATGATCAGGCCGTCCTCGGTCTGCTGGGCGTTGCCGCCGAGCTTGTTCAGCTCGGTCTCCAGGGCGGCGAGCCGGTCTGTCTCGTGGCCGCGCAGGTGCGCGATGCCGCGCAGGTGGGACCGGCCGGAGGCGAGGGCGGCCAGCGCGGCGACGGTGGGGGTGAGTTCGCCGACGGCGCGCAGGTCGATGTCGACGGGCGCCAGCTCGTCGGGGCCGGTGACGGTCAGGCCGTCGGAGTCGAGGCGGACGTCGGCGCCCATCTTGGTGAGGATGTCGCGGATCGCGTCGCCGGGCTGGGTGGTCCTGGCCGGCCAGCCCGGAACGGTGACGGTGCCGCCGGTGACCGCCGCGGCGGCCAGGAACGGGGTCGCGTTGGACAGGTCGGGTTCGACGTCCGCGTCGAGGGGGCTGATCGGGCCGGGTTCGACGCGCCAGGTGTTGCGCTGGGAGGCGTCGACGACGACTCCGGCGTCGCGCAGCATCTCGACGGTCATCTCGATGTGCGGCAGCGACGGCAGCGGTGGGCCGGAGTGCCGGACGGTGACGCCCTTGTCGAAGCGCGGGCCGGACAGCAGCAGGCCGGAGACGAACTGCGACGACGCCGAGGCGTCGATGGTGACCGTGCCGCCGGTCAGGTTGCCGCTGCCGCGCACCTCGAAGGGCAGGGAGTCGCCGGTGATGTCGGCGCCGAGCTCGCGCAGCGCGTCGAGCACGGTGCCCAGCGGTCGTGCGCGGGCCTGCGGGTCGCCGTCGAAGGAGATCGGCCCGGTGGCCAGCGCGGCGACCGGGGGCAGGAAGCGCATCACGGTTCCGGCCAGGCCGCAGTCGACCTCGGCCGGTCCGCGCAGGTCGGCCGGGGTGACCTGCCACGAGCCGTCCGGGCCGTCGGTGATCGTGGCGCCCAGCGAGCGCAGCGCTGAGGCCATCAGCTCGGTGTCCCGGCTGCGCAGCGGTGCGCGCAGCGCGGAGGGCCCGTCCGCGAGCGCGGCGAGCACCAGAGCCCGGTTGGTGATCGACTTGGATCCGGGCAGCGGGACGGTCGCGCGCACCGCGCCGGTGGCGGCGGGAGCAGGCCAGAGCTGGGTCATGCACCAATGATCCCGCATTCCACCCGGGTATTTCAGCGCCGGGGCGGTCATGACCCTCGCCTGGGATGAACGGGACTGCCAGGATGAAGTGGACACGCCGTCGACTCGCGGGAGGTTGGACTCCGGATGTGCGGCAGATATGCCTCCAGCAAGGATCCCGGGAAGCTCGCGGCGGAGTTCGCCGCCTTGGACGCCACCGGTGGTGCGGCGCCGGGCGCGGACTTCAACGTCGCCCCCACCAAGCGGGTGCTGACGGTGGTCCAGCGGCATCCGCAGGACGAGACCGGGGAAGCCGATCTGGAGCGGACCGAGCGGTCGATCCGGGTGATGCGGTGGGGCCTCGTGCCGTTCTGGGCGAAGGACAAGTCCATCGGCAGCCGGATGATCAACGCCAAGTCGGAGACGGTGACCAGCAAGCCCGCGTTCCGCAGTTCGATCAAGCGCTACCGCTGCCTGGTCCCGGCCGACGGTTGGTACGAGTGGAAGCGCGAGGGCGGCGCGAAGCAGCCGTACTTCATGACGCCGCCGGACGGTTCGAGCCTGGCGATGGCGGGCATCTACTCGACCTGGCGGGAGAACGACGAGGCCGAACCGCTGGTGACCTGCTCGGTGCTGACCGCGGCGGCGGTCGGCCGGCTGACCGACGTGCACGACCGGATGCCGCTGCTGCTGCCGCGGGGGGCGTGGTCGCAGTGGCTGGATCCCGATCAGCCGGACGTGTCGGACCTGCTCGCACCGCCGTCGCTGGAGATCGCGGAATCGTTGGAGGTCAGGCCGGTTTCCACCGCGGTCAACAGCGTTCGCAACAACGGCGTGGAACTGCTCGATCGCGTGTCTCTCGACGCGCGTGAGAAGGCGGTAGGTTTGGACCGGGAGCAGTAGTCGAGTCGAGGTGAGAGCGGATGTGTGGTCGCTACGCCGTGCGGCGGGACCCGGCGGCCCTGGCGGAGGAGTTCGCGGCCGCTGATCGCACCGAGGGCGCGAACGGCGCGGACTTCAACATCACGCCCACCAAGACGGTCCCGATCGTGGTGCAGCGCGGCGCCGAGCGCAGCGTGCGGCCGGTGCGCTGGGGTCTGGTGCCGACCTGGGCGAAGGAGGCCGACGGCGGGCCTCCGATGATCAACGCGCGGGCGGAGACGATCACCGCGAAGCCGGCCTACGCCGAGTCCGCGCGGCGGCGCCGCTGCCTGATGCCGGCGACGGGTTGGTACGAGTGGAAGCCCGGTGACAAGCGGCGTCAGCCCTACCTGTGCAAGCGGCGAGACGGCGCGAGCATGGCGATGGCCGCGGTGTTCTCCGCGTGGTGGGACCCGAGGACCGCTGGCCCGCCGCTGGTGACGTGCGCGGTGGTCACCACCGATGCGGTCGGCGAGCTCGCCGACGTCCACCACCGGATGCCGCTGGTGCTGCCCGAGGAGCGCTGGGCGGACTGGCTGGATCCCGCGCGCAGCGAGATCGACGAGTTGCTGCGCCCCGATCCCGGCGTGCTCGGGGAGTTGGCGCTCCACACCGTGTCGACCGAGGTGAACAGCATGCGCAACAACCATCCTGACCTGCTGGAACCTGCCGATCCGGTGCCCGAGCCGGCTGAGCAAGCGGCGTTGTTCGAGTCATGACCAGCATCGAGGTCGACACCCCGCACGGCCCGGCACGGGCCGAGCTGCACTGCGCTGAGGAAGGTCGTGCCGCGCTGCTGCTGGGGCACGGCGCGGGCGGCGGGATCAACGCGCCCGACCTGGTGGCGGCGACCCGCGCGGCCACCGGCGCCGGGGTGCACGTGGCGCTGGTCGAGCAGCCCTACCGGGTGGCCGGTCGCCGGGCTCCGGCACCGGCCAAGCAGCTGGACGCGGCGTGGCTGGCGGTGGTCGAGGACCTCGGTGAGCGCTGGTTCGCCGATCTGCCGCTGATCTTCGGCGGGCGTTCCTCCGGGGCGAGGGTGGCCTGCCGCACCGCGGACGCGGGTGAGGCGGAGGCGGTGCTGTGCCTGGCGTTCCCGCTGCACCCGCCGGGCAAGCCGGAGAAGTCGCGGGCGTCGGAGATCGACGCGGTGGAGAACCCGGTGCTGGTCGTGCAGGGCGAGCGCGACGCGTTCGGCAGGCCCGAGCCGGCGCACAACCGCGAGGTCGTGCTGGTGGCCGGGGACCACTCGCTCAAGGCCGACGTCGATGCCGTGCACCGGGCGACGTCGGAGTGGCTGACGCGGGTGCTGCGGTTGATCGACTGACGTCGCTCGGGCGGGTGACTTCGCTTTGCGGAGCCGCGTGCTCCGGTTTTTTCCTGCGCAGGTGGGAGGCCTGGCGTCGGGGTTTGATCACCATCTGAAATTCCCCGCGTTGCTCCGTCGCGTCCGGAGACCTCAACATCGGTCGGCGCTGGGCCCCCGAGCTCGTGCAACCGGACAGGACGATTCTCCCGAGCTTGTCCGGCGCGGGGTGCGGCTGTTGCGCGGCAGCGGCACCAGGTGCCGAGGGGAGCGGTCCTGCGGGGTCGCTCCCCTCGGGCCCGCTCAGGCCGAGATCTCGGCGAAGGTCGCGCCCAGCAGGTTCGCCAGCTCGTCCGGGGACAGCTCGATCTCCAGGCCTCGGCGTCCCGCGCTGCAGAAGACCGTGTCGAAGGCCTGGGCGGAGGTGTCGATGACGACCGGGAGGCGCTTCTTCTGGCCGAGCGGGGAGATGCCGCCCGCGACGTAGCCGGTGGCTCGTTCCGCCGCGGCGATCTCGGCCATCTTGGCCTTCTTGCCGCCTGCGGCAGCGGCCAGGGCCTTCAGGTCGAGTTGCCCGGTGACGGGAACCACACCGACGGTGAGATTGCCGTCGACGTCCGCGACCAGCGTCTTGAACACTCGATCGGGTGACTGGCCGAGCGCTTCGGCGGCTTCGAGGCCGAACGACTCGGCACGCGGGTCGTGGTCGTAGGCGTGCACGCGGTGCGTCACGCCCTTCTTGGTCAACAGCGCCGTCGCCGGAGTTCCCTTGCCTGCCACGCACGTCACTGTAGAGCCCGGAATAGCGCCCCCGGAGGCGGTGTTGCACCCAGCGTGACGATGGATTCGACGAACACCTGCGTGCTGGACCGCCCACCGCGCCCGCAGCTGTCGCCGCCAGGAAATGGCAGGACAGCGCGGGTATCCTCGAACACGGACCATGCGAAGGAGTGCATGGGTTCGTCGTCTGCCGCCACATCGTCCGGGCGGCGGGAAAGGAGCCTGGTGCCTAGCACCCCAGAGGACTCTGCCAACACCGCGCGCACCGACGCTGCCACCGCGCAGGACGTCGAGCGGGCGGAGGAGACCGACGCGCAGCGCGCGGCCCGCTTCGAGCAGGACGCGATGCCGCTGCTGGACCAGCTCTACGGTGCGGCGCTGCGGATGACCCGCAACGCTCAGGACGCCGAAGACCTCGTTCAGGAGACCTACCTGAAGGCGTTCTCGGCGTTCAAGTCCTTCACGCAGGGCACGAACCTGAAGGCCTGGTTGTACCGGATCCTCACCAACACCTACATCAACGGCTACCGCAAGCGGCAGCGACAGCCGCAGCAGCAGCCGACCGATGAGATCGCCGACTGGCAGCTCGCGCAGGCCGAAAACCACACGTCGACGGGACTGCGTTCGGCCGAGGTCGAAGCGCTGGACCGGCTGCCCGACACCGACGTGAAGGCCGCGCTGCAGCTGCTGGCCGAGGAGTTCCGCATGGTCGTGTACCTCGCGGACGTGGAAGGTTTCGCATACAAGGAGATCGCCGAGATCATGGGCACCCCCATCGGCACCGTCATGTCGAGGTTGCACCGTGGTCGCAGGCAGCTGCGTGAGATGCTCACCGACGTCGCCCGTGATCGAGGCTTCTTGCGGGAGACCCAGCAGGAGGTGAGCACTTCATGAATTGCGGTGAGCCGGACGAGGCATCCTGCCAGGACGCGCTCGCCGAGGTGTGGCTGTTCCTGGACAACGAGTGCGACCAGGCGCGGCGCGAAGCCGTGCAGCGTCACCTCGATGGTTGCGGAACGTGCCTGGAGCACTTCGGCATCGAGGAACACCTGAAGGCGTTGCTGCAGCGCAAGTGCAGCGGTGAGCACGCTCCCACGGAGCTCAAGGACCGCCTGCGCTCGTCGATCCGCGAAGCGGTCCTGAGCAAGGCCGAGATCACCGTCGAGCACGGACCAGAAGGAACCTCAGTAGAAGTCCGAGCCAAGAAGGCTTAGATCGCTCGGGGCGTTTTGCGTGGCGGTGCGGGTAGCGGAACCTGACACGCCGCCTGGACTCCGGGCGCCACTCCTGATGTATGCCAATACACGGCGTCGCGGCGTCCTCGCCAGGCGACGTGTCAGAACCCGCGGCGGCGCAAGCTGCTCAGGTGGTTCAAGGAGAAAGCGGCTTCGCCGCTTGCCTGACGGTTTCAGGGCTTTTCTCTTCTGGCTACCCAGGCTGCTGCTTGGGTTCTGCGTTCCATGCCGAGCTTGGCGAGGACTGAGGTCACGTAGTTCTTGACGGTCTTCTCGGCCAGGAACAGGCGCTCGGCGATCTGGCGGTTGGTCAGGCCCTCGCCGATCAGCTCCAGGACCTTGCGCTCGCGCTCGGTGAGGGCGGCCAGCTCGTCCGGTTCCGGGCTGCTGGACTGGCGGAGGTGCTCGAGCACCCGCCCGGTGGTGACCGGGTCCAGCAGCGACCGGCCGGCGGCGACCTCGCGGACCGCGTTGACCAGGTCCTGGCCGCGGACCTGCTTGAGCATGTAGCCCGAAGCGCCGGCGTTGATCGCGCCGACCAGCGCCTGCTCGTCGTCGAAGGCAGTCAGGACCAGGCAGTACGGCGCGTCGTCCAAGGCCCGCAGCTTGCGGCACAGCTCCAGCCCGTCGCCGTCGGGCAGCCGCATGTCGATGACCGCCACGTCCGGTGCGGTGGCCTGAGCGCGCGCCAGCGCCTCGCCCACGCCTCCCGCCTCGGCGACGATCTCGACGTCGGGTTCGGTGTCCAGCAGGTCGCGCAGACCTCGCCGGACGACCTCGTGATCATCGACCAACAGCACCCTGACCGCCACGACGTCCACGCTAATGGGCGCCGGTGGCGGTCCGCGCAGCAGTGTCGATTTTCGGGCTACTTCTTCTTGGCGTTCTTCGCGCCGGTCTTCTTCGCGGTCTTCTTGGCGATGCGGGCGCTCTTGCGGGCCCGGTAGCCGACGCTCGGCTTGCCGCCGGTGTCCACCGCCGCCAGCAGCACGCCGCCGAGCAGACCCAGGTTCTTCAGGAAGTGGATCTGCTGCTCGGAGCGCAGCTGCGGGTCCTGCTCCTCCCAGAAGCGGTGCGCGGCCAGCGTGGTCGGGACGATGCTGCCCGCCAGCAGCAGCGACGCCAGTCGCGGGAACTTGCCCAGCGCCAGCAGGGCACCCGCGCCGATCTTCACGCCGGCGTCGATGCGCACCAGCGTCTCGGGATCGGTCGGCATCTGCTCGGGCAGCATGTCGCGCACGGGGTCGGTCGCCTTCTCCAGCAGCGGAGCAGCGCCCTTGGCGTGGTTCGGGGTGTCCTTGAGGGCACCGATCCCACCCATGATGAAGATCGAAGCCAGCATCGGACGAGCCAGACGGCGGATCAGCATCGGGGGAACCTCCTAGATGGGTCGTCTTGGGCCTGACGGTACTTTTCAGGGCTCCGTTCCGCCTGGCAGCGGGCGTCAGTGCAGATCGACCTGGGCGAAGACCTCGTCCCAGGCAGCTGCGACCTGGCGGGCGCACAGCTGAGGCGCTGCTCCGCCGATTCCGGTGCCCAGGCCGGGCATCGCGATCGAGTGCACCACCCGGTGCACCGGGGCGCCGTTGTCGAGCACCGCGCTCGCCCACAGCCGCAGCATCGCGCGCGCCGCGAGGTAGGGGTGCACGGTGTCGGCGGGCAGCGTCTCCCCGGGCTCGCGCATGGTCGGTGCGCTGATCAGCCAGATCGGGCTGGGGACACCGGTGGGGACCAGCAGCGCTTCGCCCACCGGCAGCTCACCGCCGTGATAGGCGAGCACGGCGCTGCGCACCTGCTCCTCGACTTCTGGGAAGGCGCGGGCGTACACCGCGTCGATGCCACCGCGCATCCAGCCGTAGGAGTTGGCGGGGCTGACGACGGCGTCCACCTGAACGTCGAGAACCGAGCCTTGATGAACGGAAATGCCGGGCCGGCTTTCCGCGATCTCCTGCCATGCAGCGGCCAGCGGCTCGTCCAACGCGCACAGGACGAGCTGCAGCTCCGGCTCCGCTCCCTCTGCCGATGAGCGCCCCGAATCTGCGGTCACGCCCCACAGCATCGCAGGAATGCACCGCGTAGTGGCATTGGGTAGGTCACATCCGCGACGACGTGGCGTTTAGTCCCGCGGAGCTCGGCCGGAACGATCACGGAGCGTGGAAACCCCTCAGTAGCCGTTGAAAAACGTTCATGTGGCCCAACCCGGGCCGCCTTGCGCGGCCCGTAATCTGGGCGGGTGCCAGAAATCGCCTACCTCGGTCCGCCGGGAACCTTCACCGAGCAAGCGACTCGGCTGCTGACCGCCGACTTCGACGCCGAACTCGTGCCCTGCGAAACCGTGCCGGTGGCGCTGGCCGCGGTGCGCTCGGGGGAGGTGCTGGCCGCCGGGGTCCCGGTGGAGAACTCCGTGGAGGGCTCCGTTCCGGCCACGCTCGACGCGCTGACCGAGGACGATCCGCTGATCGCGGTCAAGGAAGTCGTGATCCCGGTCCAGTTCGACGTGTTCGCCCAGCCCGGGATGACGCTGGGGGAGGTCGGGACCGTCGCCAGCCATCCGCACGCGCTGGCGCAGGTGCGCGGCTGGCTGGCCGAGGCGCTGCCGAAGGCCGACGTCCGCGCGGTCAGTTCGACCGCCGCCGCGGCCGCCGCCGTCGCCGACGGCGAGTACGACGCGGCGATCTCCGCGCCGGTGGCCGGTGAGCACTACTCGTCGCTCCAGCGCCTGGCGACCGGCATCGCCGACGTCCGCGATGCGGTCACCCGGTTCCTGCTGGTCCGCAGGCCGGGGACGCTGCCGGAGCCGACCGGCGCGGACCGGACGTCGATCTGCGCGGTGATCGGTGACGAGGTCGGCACGCTGTCGGACATGCTGGCCGAGCTGTCGCTGCGCGGCATCAACCTGAGCCGGATCGAGTCCCGGCCGGTCAAGGACCACTTCGGGCACTACCGCTTCTACCTGGACTTCGACGGGCACGTGGCCGATGCGCGGATCGGGGAGGCGATGGCGGCGCTGCAGCGCCGCTGCGACTCGGTGCGCTTCCTCGGCTCGTACCCGAAGGCGGACCGGAAACCCGCGTCGGTGCGGCCGGGATCGTCGGAGCAAGCGTTCCGGAACGCGGCCGAGTGGTTGGCCGCCGTGCGTGCGGGGAGGCTCGCGTGAGTGATTTCGAGTTGGCGGCGCCGGAGGGCGTGCGGCTGGTGCTGGCCCGCCACGGGCAGACCCCGGCGAACGTCGCCAAGCTGCTCGACACCCTTCCGCCAGGCCCGGGCCTGACCGAGCTCGGGCAGCAGCAGGCCGAGGAGCTCGCCGAGCGGTTGGCCGCGCGCGAGGACAAGATCGTCGCGGTGCACGCCAGCGTGGCGCGTCGCGCGCAGCAGACCGCCGAGCCGGTCGCGCGGCGGCTGGGCCTGCCGTTGCAGCTCGCGGAGGGCACGCACGAGGTGTTCGTGGGTGAGCTGGAAGGGTTGGGCGGCCCCGCGCTGGCGGTCTTCGACGACGTCTACGCCCAGTGGCACGGCCACGACCTCGACGTGCCGATGCCCGGTGGCGGTGAATCCGGCCGCGACGCGATCACCCGGTTCCTGGGCGGCGCCCGCACCGCCCTGGAGGGCGTGTCCGAGGGCACGGTGGTGATGGTCAGCCACGGCGCGATGCTGCGGCTGGTCGCGGGCGTGCTGGTCGAGGAGGTCACGGGTGCCGAGGCCGACTCGCTGCACCTGCCCAACACGGGCCTGATCGTGATCGAGTCCGACCCGACGACCGCCACCGGCTGGCGCTGCCTCACCTGGGACGGCTTGCTCTAGCGGTGCTCGTCGGGGGTCAGGCCTACCGTTTCGCGCATGAGTGAGATGAACGCGCGGATCAGCGAGGCGCTGGAGTTGTTCGTCGACGCCGTGGAGCGGGTGCCTGCCGACGGCTGGGGCGCGCCGTCGATCCTCGACGAGTGGAGCGTTCGGGAGCTCGTCGCGCACGTGACCGGCAGCGCGACGAAGGTCGCGCTGCTGCTGGAGGGCGGGGAGACCTGGCAGACGCCGTCCGAGCCCGCCGATTGGATGTGCGCGGACCCGGCCGCGCGGCTCCGCGAGATCGGCGGCCGGATCGAGCGGGCTCTGCCCGGTGCCGATCTGGAGTCGCCGCGACCGTCCCCGGCCGGGGAGGTGCCGTTGCGCCAGGCGCTGGCGTTCCCGGTCGCCGACGTCGGCATGCACGCCTGGGACCTGCGCCGCAGTTGCGGTGGTTCCGTCGAGTTCTCCGAGGACCTGCTGGCCTACTGCCGAGGTCTGATCGACTCGGTGCCGGAGGAGATGATGCGCGGTCAGGGCGGGTTCTCCCCGGCCACGACCCCACCGGCAACCGCGACGCCCACGGACCGCCTGATGGCCCACCTGGGCCGCTCCGTGGACTAGCCCCAGCCGAGCTCGTGGAGCTTGTCGTCGTCGATGCCGAAGTGGTGGGCGATCTCGTGGACGACGGTGATGGCCACCTCGTCGACCACCTCCTCCTCGTCCTCGCACATCGCCAGCAGCGGATCGCGGAAGATCGTGATCGTGTCCGGCAGGACGCCGCTGTAGGTGTGGTCGCGTTCGGTCAGCGCGATGCCCTCGTAGAGGCCCAGCAGCTCGGGGTCCTCGGGGTGGGCGTCCTCGACCAGCACCACCACGTTGTTCATCGCGGTCGCGAACTCCGGCGGGAGCCGGTCCAGGGCGTCGCTCACCAGCTCGTCGAAGCGGGCGCGGGTCATCTCCACCGGCATGTCAGCGCGGCTGCTCGGTGGCGGGGGCACCCGGCTCGGTCGGTGCCGTGTTCTGGCCGGCCGGGGCCGTGCCGACCTGCACCCGGCCCTTGACGCTGCCGGTCACCGGTGCGAGCCCGCTGCCGTCGGGCAGCTGCGCGCTCAGCTTGCAGTTGACCTGCCGCGAACCGGCCGCCCAGCTCTTCTCGGACAGGGTGTCCCAGTAGACGATCAGGCCCTTGTCCTTGGCCGTCGTCGGCCCGCCCGCGTAAGCCGCGGTCAGCTCCTCGCACTTGGTGGCCAGGAAGCCGTCCTGGTCGTTCTCCGACGGGAAGTCGCCCTGGAACTGCTCGGCCAGGTTGATCACGGCGCTGAGCTCCACCGCGTGCGGCCGCCCGCAGTCGACCGGGTCCCAGACCTGGGTGCCGTTGATGCCCAGGCAGCGGCCCGCCGGGTAGACGTTCGACTGGTCCATCTTCGAGGCCTCACCGGTGATCGGGAACAACTTCCCGGACGGGCCCGGTTGCTGCAGGCCGCAGTGCAGCGTGCGGTCGCCGTCGGCCCAGCCCTCCTGGCTCGGGGTGAAGGCGCCGACGGTGAAGCGGCCCTCCTTGTCGAACTTGCCGCCCAGGTACTGGTCGGAGACCTCGATGCAGCGCTGCTGCTTGACGTCCTGCCACTGCTGGGTGCTCGGGAACGGCGCGGTCGGTCCGAACTCCTTCAGGTCGTACGGGCCGGTGACCTCGAACAGGTGCGGCTCGTCGCAGGTGACCTTGCGGATGTCCGCGGCGTCCGGCTCGGTCCAGTTCAGGCACTCACCGGCGCGCGTCTCGAAGACGACCTCGGGTGCGGGCGCCTCACCGATCCCGGCAGGGCCGCCGACCTTGCCGGACTCCATCGGCCAGTTCAGCAGGATGCTGACCGTCAGGATCAGCAGTGCACCGATCGCAGCCGCGACCATCACCACCTTGGCGTTGGGCGGCTTGCGGCGGGATTCGGGTGTGCGCTCGGGCTGGACCATCGAACCCATCATGCCTGGCGCGGATGTGGGCTGGCAGCAATCCGCGCCGGAAGTGGAGAGGAAAGGAACTCATTCGTTGCCGTGAGCGTCCATTCATTGAGTAGTGTGGCGCTTGGGAGTGGGGCAATGACGGAGAATGGCAAGCCAGTGTCAGACAACGAGCAGCCGCAGGGGGGCTCCTCCCCGGACGAGCCGACCCAGCAGACGCCGGCGGACGCCCAGGGGCGGATCCGCTACCAGGACCCGCAGAGCACGACGCCGCGCGAGCCCACGCTCGCCGAGCAGAAGGCCAGGCAGATGGCCGAGCAGCGTCGTGCCGAGGCTGAGCGCGCCGAGCAGGCGGCAGCCGCTGCGAAGACGGCCAAGCGCCGGAAGATGCTGATCGGCGGCGGTGCGACCGTCGGTGTCGTCGCGCTGGTCGCGGCGATGTACTCGGCGTCCGAGGTCAGCGCATCGGCCAACGCCTCGACCGAGTACTGCGCGACGGACCAGAACGGTCAGCCCGGTGTTCGCGATCAGGACGACTACTGCGACGAGAACTACGTCCACAGCCACGGCGGTTACTCCCACGGCGGCATGTTCTTCATGCCGATCATCCTGCCCGGGGGCGGCTTCGGTGGTCACCACTCTTACCGGTACGCCTACACCCCGGCGGGCACGGCCCCGCCTGCGATCGGTTCGCCGGCGACGGGCTCGACGTTCAACAAGCCTTCCGGTAGCACCGTGAAGAACACCAAGGGCTCGACCATCCAGCGCGGTGGGTTCGGGATCTCCAGCAAGTCCGGTAGCAGCGGGAGCTGACGAGTGAAGCGCAAGACCGGGGCCCGGCGCCCGGACTGGCAGTCGAAGGTCGAAGAGCTCGGGCTCGTCTTCGGGACCCCGGCGCGCGCCGCCGACGGCAGCAACCGGCCCTACTGGGACGAGGGCGCGCACTACGAGTTCAGCCTCGACGAGGTCCTCTCGCTGGAGGCCGACGTCGAACTGCTGCACTCGATGTGCCTGGACGCCGTCGACCACGTGATCACCACCGAGCGGTACAAGGACTTCGGCATCCCCGAGTGGGTGTGGCCGCACATCGCCGAGTCCTGGCGCCGCCGCGACCCGCACCTCTACGGGCGCTTCGACCTGCGCTACGACGGCTCCGGCCCCGCCAAGCTGCTGGAGTACAACGCCGACACGCCGACCTCGCTGCTGGAAGCCGCGGTCGTGCAGTGGCACTGGCTCACCGAGGTCCACGAGGGCGACGACCAGTGGAACTCCATCCACGAGAAGCTCGTGGAGCGCTGGGGTGAGATCAAGCCGCAGCTGGCCACCAACGAGGTGCACTTCACCTGGTCCGGCCAGGAGCACACCGGTGAGGACCACATCACCGCCGCCTACCTGCAGGAGACCGCCGCCGAAGCGGGCCTGAACACCGTCGGGCTGGCCATCGAGGAGATCGGCTGGGACAGCCTGCTGGAGCGCTTCGTCGACCTCGAAGAGGCGCCGATGAACTCCGTCGCCAAGATCTACCCCTGGGAGTGGATGGTCGACGACGAGTTCGGCAAGCACGCGATCACCACGCTGCCGGCCACCCAGTGGGTCGAGCCGCTGTGGAAGATGCTGCTGTCCAACAAGGCGCTGCTGGCGATCCTCTGGGAGATGCACCCCGGACACCCCAACTTGCTGCCCACCTACCTGGACCAGCCCGGACTGCTCACCGAGTACGTGCGCAAGCCGCGGCTCGGCCGCGAGGGCAACAACATCACCATCGCCGCGCCCGGCTGGGAGACCGAGACCGGCGGGTTCTACGGCGAAGAGGGATTCGTCTACCAGGCGTTCGACCCGCTGCCCGAGTTCGACGGGATGCGGCCTGCGCTCGGGGCGTGGGTCGTCGGGGATGAGTCCGCTGGGCTCGGGATTCGGGAGACGGCTGGGTTGATCACCGATGACGGCGCGGCTTTCGTGCCTCACCGGATTCCTCAGTGAGGATCTTGGTCTGGAGCGCCTTGTTTTTCCTGGTGGGTTGCGTCTACTGACAAGACTCCGTGGTCCCTGTTCTTGGCGGTGCGGGTAGCGGAACCTGACACGCCTTCTGGCTCCGGGATCGGAGACTGATGTATGTCCAACACACGGCGCTACGGCTGTCCTCCCCAGAAGACGTGTCAGAACCCGCGGCGGTGCCGGTTGCTCAGGTGGGGTGAAGAGAAAGCGACTTCGTCGCTTGCCTGACGTTGGTTGCCTGGGGAAATGGGGTTTCGGGGTGTGTGGGCACCCTGGGCACGCTTGGTTTCTTTGGGCCGACTACGCTGACCAGCTGTGATCGACCTGAAGACGCTACGCGATGATCCGGAAGCGGTGCGCGCGTCGCAGCGCGCACGTGGTGAAGACGCGTCCCTCGTGGACGCGCTGCTGTCCGCCGACGAGCGTCGCAGGTCCGCGGTGTCCCGGGCGGACAACCTGCGCGCCGAGCAGAAGCAGTTCGGCAAGCAGGTCGGCAAGGCCAAGGGCGAGGAGCGCGACGCGCTGCTGGCCCAGGCCAAGGACCTGGCCGCGCAGGTCAAGGAGGCCGAGGCCGAGCAGTCCGAGACCGACGCCGAGCTGCTGCGGCTGCAGAAGGCCGTCTCCAACGTCGTCGAGCCCGACGTGCCGCCGGGCGGCGAGGACGACTTCGCGGTGCTCAAGCACGTGGGCGTCCCGCCGGAGTTCGACTTCGAGGTGAAGGACCACCTGGAGCTGGGCAACGCGCTGCGCGCGTTCGACATGGAGCGCGGGGCGAAGGTCTCCGGCGCCCGCTTCTACTTCCTCACCGGCATCGGCGCGCAGCTGGAGCTGGCGCTGCTGAACATGGCCGCCGCGCAGGCCACCGCCGCCGGGTTCACGCTCGTCGTGCCGCCGGTCCTGGTGCGCCCGGAGATCATGGACGGCACCGGGTTCCTCGGCGCCCACTCCAGCGAGGTGTACCGGCTGGAGGAGGACGACGCCTACCTGGTGGGCACCTCCGAGGTTCCGCTGGCGGGCTACCACTCGGGCGAGATCCTGGACTTCGCCGACGGTCCCGCGCGCTACGCGGGCTGGTCGACCTGCTTCCGCCGCGAAGCCGGCTCCTACGGCAAGGACACCCGCGGCATCATCCGCGTGCACCAGTTCAACAAGCTGGAGATGTTCGTCTACTGCCGGGAAGAGGACTCCCGCGACGAGCACCAGCGCCTGCTGGCCTGGGAAGAGGAGATGCTGGCCAAGATCGAGGTGCCCTACCGGGTGATCGACACCGCGGCCGGTGACCTCGGTTCCAGCGCGGCCCGCAAGTTCGACTGCGAGGCGTGGGTGCCCAGCCAGAGGACCTACCGCGAGTTGACGTCGACCTCGAACTGCACCACGTTCCAGGCGCGACGGCTCAACACCCGCTACCGCGACGCCGACGGCAAGACCCGCTTCGCGGCCACCCTCAACGGCACCCTGGCGACCACCCGCTGGATCGTGGCCATCCTGGAGAACCACCAGCAGGCCGACGGTTCCGTCCGGGTACCCGAGGCGATGCGCCCGTTCCTCGGCGGCCTCGAGGTCCTCGAACCCAAGTGACCGCAGGCTGAAACGTCGACGAGACCCCGGTTCCGCCGGGGTCTCGTCGCTTTTCGGCCGAAGTCCTCACCGCACGGCGGCGGCGAGGTTGCGGTCGAGCGTGCTGCGGACCAGCGCGGCGGCGAGCTTCGCGAGGTCGTGGCCCTCGACCAGATCCGCGAGCTTGTCCGGATCGGTGGGCAGACCCAGCTTCTTCGCGCCGCTGAGCGCCTTGCCGTCGAAGTAGGGGCGCAGTTCGGGCCAGACGAGCTGGGCCTCGCGGCAGAAGATGTCGGCGCCGACCGGGCCCAGGCGCGGCAGATCCATCAGCAGCTTGCGCAACTCCTCCGGATCGCCATCGGACTTGGCGCGGAGTTTTCGCAGGTCACCGTGGTAGCGGTCGAGGAGCAGCTCGGCTCCCTCGCCCAGCGCGGTGGACGTGCTCTCGTCGTAGCGCCGGTAGTGCGCGCGGCCGAGCGCGTCGACGCGCTGCTGCCAGGTGGCGTCGAACATCTTCTGCGGGGTGTTCCACTGCGCCAGCTCCCTGGCGGCGTCCACCGCGATGCCCGCCTTGATCCGCGTCGACAGCAGCACCGAGAGCACCGCCAGCCGGTACAGCGGTGAGGGCTTGTTGGCCAGCGTGATCCCGGCCTCGGCGGCGAAGCTGGTCCCCGCCTCGTCCAGCAGGGTCTGCACCTTGGTCCGCACCGACATCGTCACCACCTCCTGCCGACGACGGATACCCACGCGGACCAGGTGGCACACCTACAGCTCGGGGAGGACCTCGGTGGCGATCTCCTCGACCGTGGACTCCTTGCCGGCGTACGGGCTGTCGGCCCGGGGCCAGTGGGTGATGACGTCGGTGAAGCCGAGTTCGTCGGCGCGGCCGACCACGTCGCGGAAGTGCTCCACACTGGACAGCGAGAACTCCGGTGCGGCGTCGACCTGCAGGTACCGGTGGACCTTCGCCGGGTCGCGGCCCTGCTGGTGGCAGATGTCGGTGAAGCGCAGCGACAGCTCCGCGACCGCGCGCCACCAGCTCTCCAGATCGTCCCCGCCCCGGCCCGTGGTCACCCAGCCCTGGCCGTGCTGGGCGGCCAGCTGCATCGAGCGGGTGCCGTTGGCGGCCACCACGAACGGGATGCGCGGCAGCTGCACGCATCCGGGGGCCCGGCGCGCCTGCACGGCCGAGTAGTAGGTGCCGTCGTAGTCGGTGACGTCGAAGCGCAGCACGTGGTCGAGGAGTTCGATGAACTCCGCGAAGCGGTCGGAGCGCTCCGGCGGCGTGAGCTCGGGCTGGCCCAGCACGCTCGCGTCGAACCCGGTTCCGCCCGCGCCGACGCCGAGGGTGATGCGGCCGTCCGCGATGTCGTCCAGGGCGGTCAGCTCGCGGGCGAAGTGCACCGGGTGCCGGAAGTTCGGGGAGGCGACCAGCGTGCCGAGCCGGATCGTCGAGGTGACGGTGGCGGCAGCGGTCAGCGTGGGCACCGCGTCGTACCAGGCCTTGTCCACCAGGGAACGCCAGCCGAGGTGGTCGTAGGTCCAGGCGTGGGCGAAGCCGTACTCCTCGGCCATCCGCCACAGCGGCTCGGCAGCCCACCAACGGTGTTCGGGCAAGATCACGATCCCAACGCGCACGGGTAGACGGTACTGGTCCCGCACAACGGCGTTCGACCCGATCAGGTGACGAACGTCCCTTCGTCCTCTTACCAGCCACGGCGCCCACGAGAGGTGGTGCGGCGGCATGATGGGGCGCGTGCGTGAACCTGGCCTGGTGGCATCAGACGTGGACGGAACCCTGCTCGACCCGATGGAGGAGGTGTCCGCCCGGACAGCGGCCACGGCAGGCCGGGTCGCCGCATCGGGAACGCCGTTCGTGCTGGTCACCGGGCGTCCGCCGAGGTGGATGCCGCGCGTGGTCGCCGCTCTCGGGGTGTCCGGCATCGCGGTGTGCGCCAACGGCGCGGTCACCTACGACACCGCCGCCGACCGGGTGCTGCACAGCCACGACATCGATCCGGTGACGCTGCACGACGTGGTTCGGGAGCTGCGGCGCGAGCTGACCGGCTGCGCGTTCGCGGTCGAGCGCGCGACCCGCAGCGCCCACGACGACCTGCGCGAGCAGTTCCTCGCCGAGGCCGATTTCCACCGCAGCTGGACGAACACCGACATCCGCGTCGCGCCCACCGACGAGGTGACCGGCAAGCCCGCGATGAAGCTGCTGCTGATGAATCCGGGGATGAACAGCGCCGAGCTGTCGGCGGCTGCCACCGAGATCATCGGCGACCGGCTCCAGTCCACCTACTCGACGGAATCGGGGCTGATCGAGTTCTCCGCTCCGGGCGTGGACAAGGCGGCGGGACTGGCGGTCGTGGCCGCGGAGCTCGGCATCGCGCGGTCGGAGGTGATCGCCTTCGGGGACATGCCCAACGACGTCCCGATGCTCGCCTGGGCCGGTCACGGCGTGGCCATGCGCAACGCCCACCCGGACGCCCTGGCGGCGGCCGACGAGGTCACCACCACCAACGCGGAAGACGGCGTCGCCCAGGTCCTCGAACGCTGGTGGTGAACCGAGCGGCGCCTCCCCAACCTGGGCAGACGCCGCTCAGAGACGAGTGCTCCCCGATTTCAGTGGAAGTCGAGTACCCGATTGCAGTGGAAGTTGGGGGCCGGAGTTCAGTGGAAATCCGGGTCCTCCGGTCGGGTTCAGGGTTGGGTGGAGCGTTGGGCGTCTGCGGCCTGGGATCGGATGGCGCCGAGCTGGTCGTAGCCGCGCTTGCCCGGGCAGGCCGTGTAGGCGGCGTCGCGGTGGCCGAAGATCGTGGGCAGCGTGACCTCCGTGCCCGCCGGGTACTTCGAGCCCTGGGGCGCTTCGGAGACCAGGCGCGTGGTGCCGTCGGCCGGAACGCCCTTGGTCTTGAGCTTCCAGGCGGCCACGTCGGCCACCGAGCGCACCGTCTTCGGCGAGGGCGTCACGCCGTCGTAGTTGCCCATCATCGAGATGCCGAAGGTGTGGTCGTTGAACCCGCGAACGTGACCGCCGACCACCTCGCCCGCGAGGCCGCCCGTGCGGCCCTCGAAGACGGTGCCGCACTTGTCGACCAGCGCGTGGTAGCCGATGTCGCCCCAGCCCAGCTCGACCGCGTGGTACTGGTAGATGCCGCGCACGATCTTGGCGGACTCGTCGCAGGTGTAGTCGTTGGTGCCCGCGGTGTGGTGCACGACGGCCGCCTTGGTGGTGGTCCGCTCGACCGGCCAGGTCATCTTCGACTCGTCCGCGCCCCACTGCGCGCGGGTGACCACCGGCGGAGCGCCCGCGACGGGCGTGCTGATCTGGGGCGCGGCGACTTGCTGGCCGGGGTCGATGCCGATGAGCTGCAGCTGGTCGGTGATGTCCTGACCGCTCTTGTCCGCGCGGACCTGCACGTCGTTGCTGCGGCCGGTCCACAACGGCTCGCTGCCGCCCTCCTGGGCTTCCAGCGGAGTCCACGAGCCCCAGCCCTCCGAGGTGCGGGTGCGCACCTCGATGCGGTCCGGTGCCGGTCCTCGCCACGTGAATCCGACCAGCTCGAAGGCCTTCTCGCTGTGCACCTCGCGAACCGCGGCCCGGGGGGTGGCCGCGTCGCGCAACGGGATCCGGACGGTCTGCGCCTCGGGCGGTTCGGGGGTCGGACCGGCGGCGGCCGGCTCGGAGATCGGGAGAACGGCCATGGTCAGCAGGGCGGTGGCCGCCAGCCTCGGACGTGCGGACCGAAAACGCATGGGCGATACCTCGCTTCGACTGGAGGGCGGGTGTCCTTTGTCGACACCCGCTTCCTGGCGAAGAACGAGTATGAGTCCGGAACCGATCATTCGCCTTCCGGAACTCCGTTATGCCCGACTCCGCGGGCCGGGATTCACCGCCCCGGAATGAGAGAACCGTTCGGGAATTCCGGGGAATTCACCGGGCGCCGCCCGAATCGCACATAAGCCACCGCCGCGCACACCAGGAATCCGATCCCGATCAACGTGTAGGCGTTGCCGACGATCTGCTGCGAGAAAGTCCAGTCGAGTTCGCGATCACCGGTGTTGGGCAGGTACCACTGCGGCCCGGCCAGAACCGTGATCGCCGAGATCACCACGGCGATGGTCATCCCGTGCCAGCGGTTGCGCAGCGACATCATGAACACCAGCGCCAGCGCGGGACCCGCCCACACCCAGTGGTGCGACCAGGAGATCGGCGAGACGAGCAGGACCCACACCGCGTTGAGCACCAGCGCCAGCGGCACGTCGCGCACGCTCAGCGCGTAGCGGATGCCCATCACGACCAGCGCGAGCAGCAGCAGCGATCCGGTGATCCACAGCGAGTTGAGCGCGAACCCGGTCAGCTCCTGCTTGGCCAGCAGGCTGCGCAGCGTCAGGTTGCCCGCGTAGACGGTGCCGAAGGAGTCGCCGGTGGACAGCATCTTGTCCAGCCACCAGTCCGCCGAGTCGTGCGGCGCGGCCAGCAGCCCCAGGAACACGGTGGAGGCGAAGGTGACGCCGCTGATCGACATGGCCCGGTAGTCCCTGCGCAGCAGGAAGAACAGCAGGAAGCCCAGCGGGGTCAACTTGATCGCGGCGGCGATGCCGACCAGCATCCCGCGCGGCCAGCGGGTGCGCGGGAGCAGGCAGTCGGCGGCGACCAGGCCCATGAGCACCAGGTTGATCTGCCCGTAGTTGAGGGTTTCGCGGGCCGGTTCGATCAGCGTCAGCCACGGCAGCAGCAGCGCGGTGGCCACGGCGACCCGGCCGGCGCGGGGCGCGAGGTACCGCGAGGAGCGGGCCAGCGAGTAGGCGGTCAGCAGGATCGCCAGGTGCGAGCACAGCGCCACGGTCACGACGGCGGCCGTCTCGGACATCCAGGTCAGCGGGATGAACAACAGCGCGGCGAACGGCGGGTAGATGAACGGCAACGTCGCGGAGTCCGGCGATTCGGGGGTCAGATCGTCGCCGTAGACCTGGTAACCGTTGAGCCACGCGCGCGCACCAAGCCGGTAAATCTCGGTGTCCATGTAGCCGCGGGTGTCGATCCAGTGCACGAACCAGACCGCCAGCACCTCGAGCACGATCGCCGCGATCAGCAAGTGACGCCCGTCACGGGCGCGGGTCGACCCCACAGCTCACCACCCAGTGTTGCGCGCCCGTCCCGGAGTCTCGGACCTGCGTGAAAGGGTTTCACCGGCGCGTCGATACGGCGCGATGGTAGTCCCCGCGCGACTCGCCGGGAGGGTCGCCTAACGGGTATTAACAGCCACGAATAGTCGCCGCCGGTGTCGCCGCAGTCACCCCTGATGAGTGATGAAATGCCTGGACAACGAGGAATGGGCGCTCTTCGGGAGCGATATCGACACTCTTCGTGGTCATATGTAGCCAATAACGTCAACGCGGTTTCGGGGTGGCGTCGCGCTACAGCTACCCTCGACGACTGTGAGCTTCGCAGGCTATGACCTGATCGTTGTTGGTTCCGGATTCTTCGGCCTCACGATCGCAGAGCGCGCCGCCACCCAGCTGGACAAGCGGGTGCTGGTGCTGGACCGACGTGACCACATCGGGGGCAACGCCTACTCGGAGGCGGAGCCTGAAACCGGTATCGAGGTGCATCGCTACGGTGCGCACCTTTTCCACACCTCGAACAAACGCGTGTGGGATTACGTAAACCAGTTCACCGAATTCACCAACTATCAGCACCGGGTGTTCACCAAGCACCAGGGGCAGATTTACTCGTTCCCGATGAACTTGGGTCTGCTGTCCCAGTTCTTCGGTCGTGCGTTCACCCCGGACGAGGCGAAGGCGCTGGTCGCCGAGCAGGCGGCCGAGATCGACACCGCGGACGCGCAGAACCTGGAAGAGAAGGCGATCTCCCTGATCGGCCGCCCGCTGTACGAGGCGTTCGTGCGCGGTTACACGGCCAAGCAGTGGCAGACCGACCCCAAGGAACTGCCCGCGGCGATCATCAGCCGGCTGCCGGTTCGCTACAACCTCAACAACCGCTACTTCAACGACGACTTCGAGGGGCTGCCCGTCGAGGGCTACACCGCGTGGTTGGAGAAGATGGCGGAGAACCCGAACATCGACGTCCGGCTGGCGACGGACTTCTTCGACGTTCGCGGTGAGCTGCCCACCGACGTCCCGGTCGTCTACACCGGTCCGCTGGACCAGTACTTCGACTACGCCGAGGGCGAGCTGGGCTGGCGCACCCTGGACTTCGAGACCGAGGTCGTGGCCACCGGCGACTTCCAGGGCACGTCGGTGATGAACTACGCCGACGAAGAAGTCCCCTACACCCGGATCCACGAGTTCCGGCACTTCCACCCCGAGCGGGACTACTACCCGTCGGACAAGACGGTGGTGGTGCGCGAGTACTCGCGGTCCGCGGAGAGCGGGGACGAGCCCTACTACCCGATCAACACCCCGGAGGACCGGCGCAAGCTGGAGGCCTACCGCGAACTGGCCAAGAAGGAGGCCAAGGAGCGCAAGGTCATCTTCGGTGGTCGACTGGGCACCTACAAGTACCTGGACATGCACATGGCCATCGGCTCGGCGCTGAGCATGTTCGACAACAAGATCGCTCCATACTTCACCGAGGGCCGTTCGCTGGACGGCTCGCTGGAGGACTGACGTGACCGACCGGACCCCCCGAGAGCCCAACGCCGCTGGGGAGAGCAAGCTCAGCGACGTCACTTCGGTGCGCGCCGGGACCTCGGACGTGGCGCCCGAGCAGGTGCTGCAGCGGATCGTGTTCCCGCGCGGCGAGGACCCGCTGGACGTGCGTCCGCTCTACATCGACGAGCCCGAGGCGCTGGCCAGCACGGCCACGGTGGTCTCCCGGCGCAACCTGCGCGTGCCCGCGCACAGCAAGATTTCGCTCGCGTCCTACTTCAACGCCTTCCCGGCAAGCTACTGGAAGCGTTGGACCAAGATCGAAGAGATCGTGCTGCGGCTGCAGGTCAAGGGGTCCGGTCGGCTCGACGTCTACCGCTCGAAGTCCAACGGCGACAGCGTTCACCTGCAGGGCTCCAAGGTCTCCAGCGAGGACTGGACGTCGCTGGAGTTCAAGGTGTCGCTGCAGCCGTTCGAGGACGGCGGCTGGATCTGGTTCGACCTGTTCACCAACGACGTCGCGCTGGAGATCACCGACGCCGCGTGGACCACCGACCAGCCCATGCCCAAGCAGCAGGTCGTGGTCGGCACCACCACCATCCGGCCCTCGGAGTGCATCGAGGCGCTCAAGACCCTCGGGGAAGACCCGCAGGTCATGGCCGTGGTGGAGCGGGTCATCGTGGCCGACCAGGGCCCGCAGAAGATCCACGAGGTCGAGGGCTTCGACGAGGCCGCCAAGGCCATCGGCGACAAGCTGCACGTCATCGAGCAGGACAACCTCGGTGGATCCGGCGGTTTCGGCCGGGTCATGTACGAGGGCATCCACAACTCCGACGCCGCCCAGGTGATGGTCATCGACGATGACATCGCCCTGGAACCGGACGGTGTGCTGCGGGCCAACGCCTTCGCCCGCGCCGCCACCCACCCGGTCATCGTCGGTGGTCAGATGCTCAACCTGCAGGCCCGCTCGCGGCTGCACACCATGGGCGAGGTCGTCGACCTCGGCCAGGGCATCTGGCGCGCGGCGCCGGGCGCGGTCACCGACCACGACTTCGCCAGGAAGCCGCTGCGCAAGACCAAGAAGCTGCACCAGCGCGTCCACTCCACCTACAACGGCTGGTGGATGTGCCTGTTCCCGCGCGAGATCATCGAGCGCACCGGTCTGCCGCTGCCGCTGTTCATCAAGCACGACGACTCGGAGTACTCGCTGCGCGCGGGCGGCCACGGCTACCCGACGGTGACGCTGCCGGGTGCGGCGATCTGGCACATGCCGTGGACCGACAAGAACGACGCCACGGACTGGACCGCCTACTTCCACACCCGCAACCGGCTGATCCTGGCCGCGCTGCACAGCCCGGAAGAGGTCAAGAACAACATCGTCAAGCAGGGCCTCAAGCTCACGCTGCGGCACCTGCTGTCGATGGAGTACTCGACGGTCGCGGTCCAGCAGAAGGCCATCGAGGACTTCCTGAAGGGACCGTCGGGCCTGTTCGACAGCCTGCGCACGGCCTTGCCCGAGGTCCGCGAGCTGCGCAAGGACTACGACGACGCCAAGACGCTCCCGTCGGCGCGGGAATTCCCGCCGCCGACCGCGGACCCGATCATGGCCGAGGGTCTGCTCAACCCGCCGGTGAACCCGGCGGTGATCGCGGCCCGCGCGTCCAAGGCGCTGCTGCACAACCTCAAGGAGCCCTCGCACGACGCGTCGGACCGGCCGCAGCTCAACGTTCCGGCCGCCGCCGCCCGCTGGTTCCTGCTGGGCAACCTGGACAGCGCCACGGTGTCCAACGCCGACGGCAGCGGGGTGGCGTTCCGCCGCCGCGACCCGGAGACGTTCCGCCGGCTGGGCCTGGAGTCCTTGGCCAACTACAAGCGGCTCGGCCAGGAGTGGTCGCGGCTGCGCGAGGAGTACCGCGCCGCGCTGCCGGAGCTGACCAGCGCTGAGTCCTGGAAGCAAGTCTTTGATCCCCAATGACGCCGACTTTCCCGGAGACGAAGTGGCAGAGCTGACTACGCTGATCGCCCCCGAGGACGTGACCGACCTCAAGCACGACGAGGAGGTCACGGCCGAGACCATCGCGCTGCGCAAGGTGCAGAACGCGTTGGCCAAGCCCGCGGTCGTCAAGACGGCGCACGCGATGTCGCTGTTCGGTGAGCACGCCGCAGGTTGGCTGGCCATCGGCGCCGTCGGTGCGCTGGTCGACCGCAAGCGCCGCGGTGAGTGGGTCACCGCCGCGGCAGGGGTCGCCGCCGCGCACGCGGCGTCGATCGCGGTCAAGCGGGTGGTCCGCCGCCCGCGTCCGAAAGACCCCGAGATCCAGGTGCTGGTCGGTACGCCGAGCCAGTTGAGCTTCCCGTCCTCGCACGCGACGTCCACGACGGCCGCCGCGGTGCTCTACGGCGGGTTGACCGGCAAGAAGCTGACCCCGGCGATCGTGCCGCCCATGATGGTCAGCCGACTTGTCCTGGGGGTTCATTACCCGAGCGATGTGGTCGCCGGTTCGGTGCTCGGCGGTGCCGTTGCACTGGTCACCCGGCGGTTCATGAGACGGCGGAGGAACCGTGCCTGACAACAAGCAAGCTTCGACCGACACGGCCGAGGCGGCCGAGGCGGTCGACACTGCCGAGGCTTCCCACGCTTCGAAGAAGACCGAGGTCGAGGCCGACGCGGAGGGCACCATCGGCGCCGAGTTCGGCGACGAGGTGCTGGAGCCGGAGCTGAAGAAGACCGACGACGAGAAGGACAAGTCGTCGGACGCCTACCACGCGAAGGTGACCGCCAAGGCGGGCACGCCGGCCGGTCTGGCGACCGGTCTGATCAAGGAGCTTCGCCCGAAGCAGTGGGTGAAGAACGTCCTGGTGCTGGCCGTGCCGTTCGCGGCGGGCGAGATCCTGGACCCGGCCATCCTGCTCGACGCGGTCATCGCGTTCGTGGTGTTCTCGATGGCCGCTTCGGGCATCTACTTCGTCAACGACGCGATCGACGTCGAGGCGGACCGGCAGCACCCGACCAAGCGCAACCGCCCGATCGCGGCCGGCCTGATCCCGGTGCCCATCGCCTACGTGGTGTGCGTGCTGCTGCTGGGCGGATCGCTGCTGATCTCGGGCCTGACGAGCATGCAGCTGCTGGCCGTGATGGCGCTCTACATCGCGGTGCAGCTGGGCTACTGCTTCGGCCTCAAGCACCAGCCGGTGATCGACCTGTGCATTGTGGCCTCCGGGTTCCTGCTGCGCGCCATCGCCGGTGGTGCGGCGGCGAACCTGGTGATCACCCAGTGGTTCTACCTGATCGTGGCGTTCGGCTCGCTGTTCATGGTGGCGGGCAAGCGCTACGCCGAGGTGAAGCTGGCCGCCGAGACCGGCGCGAAGATCCGCAAGTCGCTGAAGGCGTACTCGCCGTCCTACCTGCGGTTCGTGTGGGCCATCGCGGCTGCGATCACGATCATGACCTACTCGCTGTGGGCCTACGACATCCGCGAGTTCGAGATGTCGCGCTGGGGCCTGATCTCCATCGTGCCGATGGTGATCGCGATCCTGCGGTACGCGGTGGACATCGACAAGGGTGTCGCCGGTGAGCCGGAGGAAGTGGTCCTCAAGGACAAGGTCCTGATGGTGCTCGGCGTGATCCTCGCCGGCTGCCTGTTCCTGGCGTTCTACCTGTAAGCAGCGCCTTCGTCGAAGCCCCCGGTCCGAGTGACCGGGGGCTTCGACGTTCTGCACGGTTTGTTCATCGTCGATCACCGACGCGTTCACTCGGTCGGGTGAGAGTGGTCGGAGTTCCCGAATCGATGGAGGACCGACGCACATGGACAAGTCCGATTCGTTGCTCTCCCGCCGCAGCGTGCTGATCAGCGGTGCCGCTGGTGCCGCGGCGCTGACCGTCGCCGGAGCGCCGTCCGCGCTGTCGCTGCCGGGTGCCGGTGCGGCCCGCAGGGGCGAGGTGTTCAGCCTCGGCGTGGCCTCCGGGGATCCGCTGCCGGACGGTTTCGTGCTGTGGACGCGCCTGGCCGCCGACCCGCTCGCCGAGGACGGCATGGGCGGCATGCCGACCAAGACGATCCCGGTGGAGTGGGAGGTCGCCGAGGACGAGAACTTCACGCGCGTGGTGCGCCGGGGTGAGGCTCCCGCGGCTCCCGAGATGGGCCACAGCGTGCACGTCGAGCTGGAGGGCCTGCGGCCGGGCCGCGACTACTACTACCGGTTCCGCGCGGAGGGCTCGGTCTCGCCGGCCGGGCGCACCCGGACGGCGCCGCTGCCGGGCACGATGGGCGAGCTGTCGATGGCCTTCGCCTCCTGCGCCCAGTTCGAGCACGGCTACTTCACCGCCTACCGCCACCTCGGCGACGAGCGCCCGGACCTGGTCCTGCACCTGGGCGACTACCAGTACGAGTACACGGCGGGCGACTACGAGATCCCGGGCGGCAACATCCGCGACCACGCGGGGCCGGAGACCGAGACGCTGGCCAACTACCGGCAGCGGCACGCCCAGTACAAGTCCGACGCCGACCTGCAGCACGCGCACGCCGCGGCCCCGTGGGTCGTGGTCTGGGACGACCACGAGCTGGACAACAACTGGGCCGACGAGGTCTACGAGCACCCCGAGGAGCCGCAGCCGAACTTCCTGGAGCGCCGCAAGGCCGCCTTCCAGGCGTACTACGAGAACATGCCGCTGCGCCGCGCCCAGGTCCCGCAGGGCATCGACCTGCGGCTGTTCCGGCGGGTCGAGTGGGGTTCGCTGGCGACGTTCCACATGCTCGACACCCGCCAGTACCGCGACGACCAGGTCGGCAACGACGAGTTCCCGACCCAGGACCCGGCCCGGCTGGACCCCAAGCGCAGCCTCACCGGCGCCGAGCAGGAGCGCTGGCTGCTGCAGGGCCTGCGGTCGTCGCGGGCGCGCTGGGACGTGCTGGGCCAGCAGGTCATGTTCGCCGAGATCGACTACCTCAACGGTCAGGACAAGGCGTACAACCCGGACGCCTGGGACGGCTACGTCGGTTCCCGGCAGCGGGTCATCGAGGGCTGGAAGCAGGCCGGGACCCGCAACCCGGTGGTGCTGACCGGTGACGTCCACACCCACTGGGCGAACGAGATCCACGACGGCGAGAACGTCGTGGCCACCGAGTTCACGGCCACCTCGATCACCAGCGGGGGCGACGGCTCGGCCGAGCTCACCGACAAGGAGAAGGCGTACCTGGCGGAGAACCCGCACGTGCGCCTCTACAACAACCAGCGCGGCTACATCTCCACCAAGATCACCGAGACGGAGATGAAGGCGACCTACAAGGTGCTGCCCTTCGTCTCCAAGCCCGGAGCCCCGGTCCAGGACCTCGCCACCCTCACCGTCGAAGATGGCACCCCGGGCATCAACCGCGCGTGACCAGGACGTTTCGAATTTCGCGCGAAATTCGAGTCCCGAACTTCGGGTCCGAATTTCGCGCGAAATTCGAGTTTCGTCACCCGGCCGAGTGGTCGGGTGACGTCCGTTCCCAGCGCAGGCCGAGGCTCTCGGTGATCTCGTGGGCCATGCCGATGGCGTAGGACTGACCTCGGTCCTGGGGGTAGATCTGGGACATCGTGGCCAGCGTGACGCCGGGCATGTGGGTCTTGTGCGGCGGGATGAGGGAGCGGTAGGTCGGGGTGACGATGGGCTGGGCGAACCCGGCCTTGGAGAAGTGCCACTCCTGGATCCAGGATTCGTCGAACTCCGGGTTGAGCCGCTTGAGCCACGGGATGTAGTTCCGCAGCAGCTCGGCCGGGTCGGTGGTGAAGCGCCAGTCGTCGCGCGGCACGTAGTTGCCGACGTAGACGACGTGCTTCCCGCCGTACTCCTGCCTGTCGACCATGTTGGTGTGCTCCACGACGGCCAGGAACGGGAACTCCGGGTCGTTGATGTTGAGCCAGTAGTACGGGATGACGCTGCGGTCGAGTTCGAGGATGAAGCACGTCGCGCCCAGGTACTGGTTCCGCCACAGCACGTCGTCGGATTCGATGTCAGCGGCCTTGGCGAACGCGGGCTGCGGGACCGTGACGATGAGGTGGTCGAACTCGTAGCCGCTGCCGTCCGCGGTCCCCACCTGCACCGCCTCCGACGGCTGGGTGATGGACGAGACCGGCTTGTTGAACTCGATCTTCCCGCCGCGTTGGGTCACCGCGTCGGTCAGCGCGCGGTAGACCTGGTCGAAACCGCCGTGGACGTAACCGAGTTCGAACGTGCGGCAGTGGATCCGCGCCCACAGCCACGCCATCGAGATCTCCTCGGCGCGATCGCCGAACTTGCCCTTCAGCAGCGGTTCCCAGATGGTCGAGGTGACCTTCTTCCCGGCCCAGCGCCGCATCCAGTCCAGCGCGCGAACCCCGTTGAACCGGGAGCCGTTGCGGATCACCTTCAGCGCGGCCGAGGACGCGCCGAACCGGAAGCGGTCCAGCATCGAGAACTCGGAGAACTTCAGCATCTCCACGGGAGTGCCGAAGTCGTGCAGCTCGCCGTTGAAGTACACGCCGGTGGTCGGCTTGTGGAACCGCAACCGGTCGCTGAGCCCGAGGTCCTCGATGAGCTCGATCATCGCCTCGTCGCTGCGGAAGCTGTGGTGGTAGAAGCGCTCCAGCGGGGTGCCGCCGACCTCGATGGACGCCGCGAGCCCGCCGAGCTCGGCGGAGGCTTCCAGCACCGTCACCTCGTGCCCGGCGCGCACCGCGTCGAAGGCCGCGGTCAGCCCGGTCGCACCGGCGCCGACGATCCCCACTCTCATCCGAAACTCCACCTCTTGTTGATCGTGTACTGGAACAGCAGGACCACCGGCAGGCTGGCCAGCTTGACCAGGTTCGCATCGATCCCGAGCCACGTGGAGAACACCGCCAGCAGCAGGAACGTCAGCACGATCCCGGCGATGCCCACCGCGTAGAAGCGCAGGAACCGCACCAGGATCCGGTCGGTCTTGCGGAAGTTGAACAGCGAGTTGAGCACGAAGTTGTTGGTGATCCCCGCCGTCGTGCTCAGGGCGTTCGCGAGCTGGTGGTGCATCCCGAAGTAGTTGAACAGCACCAGGAAGAGCAGGTAGTCCAGCAGCACGCCGCTGCCGCCGATCACCGCGTAGAGCAGCAGTTCCCGGCTGATCAGCCGGGAACGCGGCTCAAGCTTCGTCATGCCGGATCACATCCCGGACGATGTAGAGGGGGCGTTGTTGCACTTCGCTGTAGATGCGACCGATGTAGCTGCCGATGACCCCCAGCGACAGCATCTGCAGCCCGCCCAGGAACAGCATCACGACCATCAACATCGTCCACCCCGAGACGGTGATTTCGGGGAAGAAGAGCCGCAGCGTTACCGAGTAGATGATGCCCAGCACCGCCAGGGCCAGAGCCACGAACCCCATCCGGGTGATCAGCTTGAGCGGCGCGGTCGAGAACCCGGTGACGCCGTCGGCGGCCAGCCGCAGCATCTTGCGCATCGGGTACTTGGTCTCGCCCGCGACCCGCTCGTCCCGGTCGAAGAGCAGTTCCTGCTGGTTGAACCCCATCGAGGCGACCATGCCCCGGATGAACCGGCTGCGTTCCCGGAACGTCCGCAGCTCCTCGGCGGCCCGCCGGTTGAGCAGCCGGAAATCGCCGGTGTCGACCGGGATGTCGACGTCGGAGCAGCTGCGCAGCAGCCGGTAGTAGGTGTGCGCGGTGGCGCGCTTGAACGGCGTGTCGCGCCGGGTCCGCCGCCGCGCCTGCACGACCTCGGCGCCGGCCAGCCACGCGTCGATCATCTGCAGGCTCACGCGCGGCGGGTCCTGCAGGTCGGTGTCCATCACGATCACCGCTTCTCCGGCGGCGTAGTCCAGGCCCGCGGTGATGGCGATCTGGTGGCCGAAGTTGCGCGCGAAGTCGACGACCTGCACGCGGGAATCGTTCTTCGCGATGTCCCGCAGGATGCGCATCGACCCGTCGGCGGAACCGTCGTTGACGTAGATGAACTCGTAGTCGAACTCGGGTCGCGTGGCGACCGCGTCGGTGAGCTCGGTGTGGAAGTGCTTGATCCCCTCGGCCTCGTTGTAGACCGGCAGCACGTACGAGATCAGTTGCGGTGATTCGGCCTCGGAGGTTCGTGCCTGCTGCGGAACCGGGATTCCGACCTCGTGGCGGATCGCGTCGGACATGGTCACTCCCCTCGCCAACCCCACCGTGGAGCTTCAACGCGTTGGACGTCGAATCGGTTGCCCGGGTAGGGGTATTGCACCTCGATGAGGTGGCCCCACTCGGAATATTCGGGTGTTTTCTCGTAACCGTTGAGCCTTGTCGGGATCTCTTCTTGAACACCGACGTCCCGAACTCCGGCGAACGTCCCGCCGATTCCGCGTTCGAACGCGGCGGTGCCGCCGAAACCCATCGAGCTCGGCGGGGTGATCATGTAAGCGGGGGCTTGGACGAGCCCGCTGCCGACCTCCGGCAGGTCCCGCAGGCACGGCACGTTCCAGGTCATCGACCAGTCCACGTACGTCGGCGCCTTGTCCTGCATGTACTCCGTCAGCGGGATGACCTGGCGGACCCGCGGCCCGCTGACCGCGACCCACCCGGCGGGGTCGGTGGTGGTGTCGCTCGCGGTGATGCGGACCCGGTCGGCGCCGGCCGGGATCTGCGCGGGGGACAGGTGCATGTCCCGCCAGCCGGGGTGGTCCTGCGGTTCGTCCTCGATGACGTGGTCGCTCGGGTAGGTCTCGCGCTCGTCGGAGTCCATCCAGGTGTCGTCGAGCACGACCTCGCGCGTCCCGCCGGGTCCGGAGAACTCCAGCGCGACGCGGTTGCCGTCGCCGCTGCGCCCGGCCACCCCGAAGGCGAGCTCCTGGTCGGGGGCCAGCGCGGGCAGCGGGAACCAGCCCGTGGTCAGCGTGCCGGTGTTGATCTGCCCACCGGTCAGGCTGCCCCACAGCGGGACGTCGGCGGGCGGGGTGAACCCCGGTGCGAAGCCGGAGCCTTCGGTGAACCCGGCCATCTCAGCGCCGTCGCCGCCGCGCAGCCCCACGAGATCCGGGGTGACGACGATCTTGTCGGCGATGCCGCAGCTGCCCCCGCGCGCGGCGGCGATGCTCTGCGCACCGATCGAGTAGGCGTCGCCCTGCCTGATCGGGGCCGCCGCGAAGGAGCCGAGCACGATCGTCACCGCCACCCCCATCGCCGTGACGCACACCAGCGCGGGTGTGCGGATCAAGGCCCGCCGAACCCGGTTGTCACCTCTCCTGACCAGCGCGGATGCGGCCATCAGCAGCCCGGCGACGAGCAACCAGACCAGCGGGTTGTTCAGCGGCCGGACCGGGCCTTCTCCCCAGGGCACCCCGTACTGCGAGTGCAGGAACCAGTTGTTCTTGCCGGAGAAGACGAGCGCGGCCGCGCCACCGGCGAGCACGGTTCCCACCAGACCGGCGACGAGCACCACCCGGTCCCGGCTCGCGGTGACCGCGGCGACGCCGACCAGCACGACGCCCGCGGTCACCGTAGCGGCTCCGACGCCGGCGAGCGCGCCGAAGTAGTGCGTCCACTTGGACGGGGTCAGCGTCATCAAGCCCATGCTGAGCAGCAGCGATGCCGCCGGGACGTGCGCCATCCGCAGCCCGTCGACGCGGTGGCGCAGCAGCACCACGATGCTGAGCGCCGCGACGACGAGGGTGAGCAGGACGGCGGCGCGGCGCGCGACGTCGCCCTGGAGGTCGAAGCCGAGCAGGTACTGCCAGCGCATGACCTCCAGGAACCAGGACACGTTCGGCCCGTAGTAGCCGTGCAGGTCGGTGGCCTTGGCCGCGCCGAACAGCGACTGGTCGGCGAACATCGCGACCACGCCGACCGAGGCGATCCCGGCCAGCAGCGCCGCCAACCCCACCCCGGCCATCCGCCACAGGCGTGGCGCGAGCACCAGGAACGGGGTGATCGCGGTGATGCCCATCGGGTTGACCGCGATCGACAGCCCGGCCGCCAGCGCCGCCACGCCCAGCCACACCCGCCGCTCGGTGCGGGCGGCCTGCAGCACCGCCGCGAGCACGACGGTCAGCCCCAGCGCCTCGAACGCCTCCGGTCGCACGCCCATCCCGAACGGCAGCCACCAGGACAGGAACGCCACCGCGGCCAGGACGCGGACCAGCGGCCGGTGGTGCTGGCCGGGGATGGCCGCGCCGAGGACGCCCCGGCTGAGCACCAGCCAGGTGAGCACGGCGGCGAGGATGCTGGGTATGCGCATGGCCAGCGGGTTCTGGTTCCACTCGGCGACGTGCATCAGCAGCTGCTGGACCAGCGTGAACGGTGATTCGGAGGCGTTCTCCCAGCGGTAGTAGTTGCCGATGTCGCCGGTGCGCAGCCCGTTCTGCGCGGTCACCGAGGCGAAGGAGTCGTCCGGGCCGTTCGGGCCCAGCAGCCACCAGCCCGCGAGCACGGCCAGCAGCCCCAGGTCGATCACGTAGCCGGACAACCGGTGCGCCAGCCGTGGGATCGGGCGTTCGACGGCTCTGCTGCGTCGGCGGTCCAGCGTCGCCAGGACCGCGAAACCGGCCGCCACCAGCAGCAGCTGGACGGCGATGAGCAGCAGCTTGCCCTGGGTGGGGGACGTCTCGAACCAGTTGGCGGTGACCACCTGGACCTCGGTCCCGGCCGCCTCGGCGGGGGAGAGCTGGGTGGTGAACGTGACGATGTCGCGGATCCCGGCGGGCACCGAGGCGGTCCGGTCACCGATGCGGGCGGTGGCTCCGGTCGGGCCGCCGTCGATGGCGACGTCGCAGGCTTCCCCGATCGGCGCGCGCACCGCCTCCCGGCCCGCGACCAGGGCGATCACGTGGTCCTGGGCGGTGGTGACGGCGAAGCCCTCGGTGGGCTGACCGGGCGGGCGGGAGGACACCAGCGTCGTCGGCTCGCTGCGGTCCTGACCTGCGCGGACGACCTCGCACGGGACGCGGACGTGCACCTCGTCCGGGTGGTAGGGCACGACGAAGGCGAGCGTGCTCTCCGCCGGCTGACCGGCCATCGGCCAGGTGACCGTGACCCGATCGCCGACGACCGGAGCGAACGGGACGGCGACCGCGGCCAGCACCGCCAGCACGCCGATCACCAGGCCGAGGACGTTGGCGAGCCGGCGGCGCGGCGTGGGCGCGGCGGGCATCGGAGGAGAGTCGTCCGCGGTGCGCTCGATCCCGTCCAGCAACGTCCCCCCAGCTCAGCGATGTTCAGCGGTCAGCCGCAAATCGATCCCGGGAGCATCAGTTTCGGGCATCCGTCGGTGACTCGCACAAACGATCACTCCTGCTCGAAGGGGTAGGACCCGTCGCCGTCGGTTCCGCGGACGCGTTCTCGCTGGCGAGTCGTGGTGTAGGCATCGCGTTCGCGTTCGTAGCGGACCACGAGCAGATGGCCCCAGACGTAGCCCGGAGTCCCGCGCAACCGGGTGGGCAGCTCCATGCGTTGCGAGAGCATCGGCACCCCGGCGAACACGCCGCCGAGGTTCGGGTCGTAGGCCATCGAGCCCTCGCCCTCCGGGGGCGTGATCAGCATCCGGGGGCTCGCCGCGACACCGCGGCCGACCTTCGGGTAGTCGGTCCGGCAGGGGAACACGAAGCTCATCGGCCAGTCGATCAGCAGCGGTTCCTGCGCCTCCAGGGCCTGCCGCAGTCCGACGACGTCGCGCACCACCGGGCCGCTGATGCTCAACCAGCCCTGCCGGTCGGTGCTGCGGTCGGTGGCCAGCACGCGGACCCGGTCCGCGCCCGCCGGGATGTCACCGGGCTCGACGGTCATCGAGCGCCACGCGGTGAAGTCCCGCCAGTCGTGGTCGCGGCCGTGCCGCGGGTCCTCGAACGGCAGGTCGACCGGCGGCGGGTCGTGGAGCACCTCGCGTCCCAGCGGGCGGTCCCCGGCGGCGAACTCCAGGGTCAGCGAGTTGCCCTGCTCGGGACGGCCGGACACCCACATCGACAGGACCTGCTGCGCGTTCACCTGCGGCAGGCCGAACCACGGGGTGATCAGCGTGCCGGTGTTCTGCGGGCCGCCGTCCTGGCTGGTCCAGGCGAAGTCGCTGGCCTGGCGGCCGGTGGGTTCGTCGGCGCGCGGATCGTCGGGGTCGGCGGGCTCGGGGAGCCGCAGCGGCTCACCAGGGTTCTCCAGGCGCAGGTCCGGCTCCTCCGGCGGCGCTCCGCTCGCGGTGAAGCCGTCCAGCTCGCCGGTGTCGTCGGGGTCGAGCGGGGCGAGGGACTCGGCGACGGGCATCGCCTGCACCTCGTCCTCCAGGCCGCAGCTGGACGCCTCGTGGCTGAGCCGGTTCATCCGGGCCACCGAGAAGCGGTCGCCCATGGTCTCCGGGACCGACAGGAACGAGCCCAGCAGCACCAAAGCCATCGCCAGCGCGGACCCGGTGAGCACCGAGGCGGGGGCGACCGTCCACATCAGACCGCCGAGGGCGCGGGAGCGCAGCCGCATCCGGATCAGCAACCCGACGAGCGTCAGCAGCCCGGTGACGAGTCCGACGAGCATCCACAGCACCGGGCTGTCCAGCGGCACGTCCGGCCGGACCGGGGTGTCGGCCCACGGCATCGCCAGGTTCGACTGCCACGGCCAGGCGTTCGGGCCCATGAACGCCAGGCCCGCCGCCACCGATGCCGCCAGGGTTCCGAAAACGCCCAGCAGCCGGGCTTCCCGGTGCCCGTCGGCCAGCGCGCCGACCCGAACCAGCAGCACGACGGTCACGGCCACCAGCGCCGGACCGACGCCGATCAGCGCACCGAAGTGGTGCGTCCACTTCGACGGCGTCAGCCACAGCGCGGCCAGCACCGCGGTCACCGAACCCAGCAGCACCGGCAGGTCGGGCACGGCCGTGGTGCGGTGCAGCCGTCGCATCGCGCAGGCCGCGGCGATCAGCACGGCCGTGATCACCAGGAACACGACCAGCCGCTTGCCTGCGACGCCCCACGTGCTGGTGCCGAGCAGCTTCGCGTAGCGGTCGATCTCCTGGTACCAGCCCAGGCTCGGCCCGAACTCGTCGTGCACCTCGGTCGCGTGGAGCACCCCGTTCCAGGACGTGTCGGCGAACATCGCCACCAGACCGACCGAGCCGAGGCTCGCCAGCAGCACGACGCGGACCGGCACCAGCGCCCAGCGCGGCAGCGCTCCGGGACGCACCAGGAGCGACCAGATGCGCGGCGCGAAGACCAGCACCATCAGCACCGCGCTGACCCCGGTCGGGGTGATCGACACCGTCAACCCGCACACCAGCGCGGCCACGCCGAGCCAGCCGAACGGCGCGCTGCTGCGCGAGGCCCGCAGCAGGGCGGCGACCAGGATCGAGGTGCCCAGCGCCAGGAACGGTTCCGGGCGGATGCCCAGACCGTAGGGCAGCCAGCAGGCGAGGAAGAACACCGCTGTCACCAGGTGCGGCGCGAATCTCCTGCGGCCCCGGCAGATCGGAGCGACGATGCCGCGGCTGACCACCAGCCAGGTCAGGAGACCGGCTGCGGCGCTGGGCATCCGTAACCAGAACGGCTCCAGGCCGTCGGCCGACCACCAGCGCATGAAGTGCTGCACCAGCGTGAAAGGCGCCTCGGAGGCGTTGAACCAGCGGTAGTAGTTGCCGACGTCGCCGGTCTCGGCGTAGTTGCGGACGGTCATCATCGCGAAGCCGTCGTCGTCGGTGAGCGGCCCGACGAACAGCCACGCCCAGATCACCGCGGCGACCCCGGCGTCCACCGGCCACAGCAGCGGGTTCGGGCGGAAGCCGCGCAGCGCGGGTGGGGCGTGGGCGAACAGCAGCAGCAGCGAGCACAGCCCGAGCAGCAGCGCCGACTCGATCAGGCTCCGCTTGGTCTCGGTGGGGGAGGTGTCGGCCCACGAGTAGGTGCGCGCGGTGACCGAAAGCCCGTGCAGCTGGTCTGGTTCCAGCGAGGTCGCGAAGGTGAACACCTCGGGCGCGGGAACCCCGGCAAGCGTGATCGGAGCACGTCCGGCGGGTTCGACGACCGATCCCGCTCCGTCACCGCGCACCGCCAGACCGCAGGTCCCGGCGGGCAGTTCCACCTCGCGTTCGCCGAGCAGCAGCCGGGTGCGTCCGTCCTCGGTGGACAGCACGAGCCCTTCGCGGTCGCTGCCCGGCGGCAGGGTGCTGAGCACCGTCGTCGGCTCGTCGCCCTCCAACGCGGCGCGCATCGTCGCGCAGGGCACGGTCGCGTGGAACTCTGCGGGCCGGTAGGGCGTGAGGAACGCGGTCGTCGTGGGGTTCTCGTCCGTCGCCGCGGGCCAGCGCACCTCGGTGCGGTCGAGCAGCACCGGCGCCAGCGGAAGCGCGATCGCGCAGCACAACCCCGCGACTCCCAGGCACAGCGCGATCACGTGCGCCAGCCACGCGCCCAGGTGCGAACGCCGGGGGACGTCGTCGTCGACCCGTGGTTCGGCGGGCGGTTCGACCGGTGCCGTGCTCGTCAGGTACTTCACCCTTCTCGTTCTCCCGGGGTGGTCGTGCCGATGCCGGCGAGGGAATCGCGGTGAGCCTCATGCAGTTTCACGACAGCCACCGCGCTCCGGGTTGCCCGACACGCCGAACATCCCGTCGAAGAGACGTCAGTGGGACCTGCGTGCGACCGCCATGAGATGCGGACTGGCTCCCAGCAGCTCGGGCGCCGACTCGACCCGGCGGATCGCTCTCAGCGTCGCGTCCCGGTACTCCGGTTCGCTCAGCCGGCGGGAGTCGGCGGCCCACGCCGCCACGCTCTCCACTGCCACCAGCTCGATCGCCCGGAAACCCGCGTCGGAGACCTCGTCGCGCAGGTCGGCGGGCCGGTGGAAGTAGGTGAGGGTGAACCACTGCGGGAACTCGTCGGGCTTGGTGTTGCGGTGCAGGCCGTCGCGCAGCGCGCCCTGGACGAGCTCTTGGAAGTCGGGGTTGACGATGTCGCCCATCGCCACGCCGTCGAAGGTCGAGGCGTAGCGCGACACAGCCGCCGCGAACAGCACGCCTCCCGGCTTGAGCACCCGGTGCGCTTCGCGCAGCGCGCGCAACCGGTCGGCGCGTTCCAGCAGGTGGTAGAGGGGGCCGAGCAGCAGCACCGCGTCGGCCGTGCTGTCGTCGAAGGGGAGGTCCCGCGCGTCGCCGACGGTGCACCCGGCCAGCGGTGCGGCGGGCTGGGCGGCGGAGGCTTCGGCGGCGGCCGCCACGTGCGGAGCCCAGGCGTCGACCAGGTGCACCTCGTAGCCGTCGCGGGCCAGCGGCAGGGCGTAGGCGCCTTCGGCGCCGCCGATGTCGTAGACGATGCCCGGTGCGGGCGGCAGGTGTCGACCCAGCAGTTCGGCGGTGCGCAGCGCCTCCAGGTACCCCCAGGTGCTGAGGCGATCCCGCTCCGGACCGAGCCGGTAGTACTCGGCGATGGCCGTCTCGAAGTCGTCCACGAATGATCAGGCTACTGGGGGCGTCCAGCCGTTCACACGCAGTCCTGAGAAGTTCTTCCTTGATAGTCCGAACGGGCGAAAAACGTCTCCGTGCCTTCGATTCCGCGCGCGTGGAGAAACCCCAGAACCGCCCCGGGCGTCCGATGGAAGTCCGCTCGCGGACGTTCCGTGGGTCCCCCGGGTAATGAGGGCAGGCGGAGGACCCACGGACGCGGATGCCTGGTGAACCCCACTTCTCCGGGCATCCGCGCTTCCCGATGCGCGCCGCGCGTCTGGAAGCTCGGCGGGCGTCGCGACGCCCGCACAGGTACAGATCGCTGCGAGAGGGCGAAACGTTGCCCGTTCGCGGCAAAATTTGTCCCGATCGAGAATCCCGCTCCAGCGGTCTGGACAAACCGGGCAGTCGAGATCGAATTCTGGACCTGTCCGGATCCGCGGTCAACCCGGGAAAAGCGAAAGGGGCCGCCGGGATTCACCCGACGGCCCCGATCGGCCGAAGCGTCCGATCAGAACGGCAGCTTCTTGAAGATGAAGCGGGGGACGTGCTTGAGCACGAACATGACCCAGCGCATCTGGCCGGGCGCGTAGACCTCTTCCTTGCCCTTGCGGACGCCGTCGATGATCGCCGCGGCGACCTGGTCCGGGGTCTGCGACATGGGCGGCGGCTTCATGCCCGCGGTGAGCTTCGTGTGCACGAAGTTCGGGCGGATCACGGTGACCTTCACACCGTGCTCCTCCAGCGCGTAGGTGAGACCCGTGTAGAAGATGTCCAGGCCGCCCTTGGAGGAGCCGTAGACGAAGTTCGAGCGGCGAGCGCGCTCACCGGCCGGGGAGGCCATCACCGCGATGCTGCCGTGGCCCTGCTTCTTGAGCTTGTTGGCCAGCAGCACGCCCAGGCCCACCGGGGCGACGTAGTTGATGTCGGCGACGGCGCGGGCGGCCTCGAAGTCCGTCCAGCCCTTCTCGTTGTCGCCCTGGATGCCGAAGGCGATCAGCGTGACGTCGACGTCGCCGTCGGCGAACGCCTTGTCGATGACCTCGGCGTGCGTCTCCGGCTTGCGGGCGTCGAAGTGCAGGATCGACACCGTGCTGCCGGTCTTGCGCAGCTCCTCGGCAGCGGCTTCGAGGCGCTCGGACTCCTCGGGGCGGTCGGCCAGCACGATGCGCAGCGCGCGTGTCTGCGCGTACTGCTTCGCGGTGGTCAGCGCGATGTCCGAGGTGCCGCCGAGCACCAGCAGGGATTGGGGGTTGCCAACAGCGTCGATCACAGCTCAAGCCTCCGGCTCATGTCTGAGGCGAATTTGCCTTCGGGGTCAATGGTCTGGCGGATCTTCTTGAACTCGTCCACCCGCGGGTACATCTGGTGGAAGGTCTCCGCGGACGTCCGCGAGTCCTTGGCGGTGTACAGCCGGCCGCCGAGGGAGAGCACGTCCTCGTCCAGCTCGGTGCAGAACCTGCCCAGACCGTCGACGATCGGGAAGTCCAGGCACACCAGCCAGCCGGGGTGCGGGTAGGACAGCGGGGACCGGTTGCCCTCGCCCATCTTCTTGATGACGTTGAGGAACGACACGTTGCCGGACTGGGCGACCTTGCGGATGATCCGCTTGAGGTCCTCGTCCTTGCCGTAGGGCAGCGAGAACTGGTACTGCAGGAAGCCCTGCGAACCGTAGGCCCGGCTCCACTCGCCGATCAGGTCCAGCGGGTGGTAGAAGGCGGTCAGGTTTTGGATCAGGTCGCGGCCGCGCTTGGGCGTCTTCCAGTAGTACAGCTCGCCGATGGTGCCGAAGGTCAGCTTGTTGGCCAGCCGCGGCGGGAAGACGTCCGGCAGCGTCAGCAGCTGCGGCGCGTCGAACTTCAGCGGGTCGGCCCGCAGCTTGGGCGGCAGCTGGTCGAGCGTGGCCAGCGAGCCGCGGCCGAACGCGCCGCGACCGAGCTTCGAGCCGGTGGACATCGAGTCGAACCACGCCGACGAGTAGGTGTACTTGTCGTCCGAGCCGTCGTTGAACAGCTCGATCGTCTCGTCGAGGTTCGCGGTCCGGTCGGCGTCGGCGATGAAGTACGCGGTCTCGGTCCGGGTCATCCGGATCGAGGCGCGCAGGATGATGCCGGTCAAGCCGATGCCCGCCACCGTCGCCCAGAACAGGTCGGCGTCCGGGCCGTTCGGCGTGATGGTGCGGATCTCGCCGTCGGCGGTGAGCAGGTCCATCGCCACCACGTGGTTGCCGAAGCTGCCGGCGCTGTGGTGGTTCTTGCCGTGGATGTCGTTGGCGATCGCGCCCCCCACCGTGACCTGCCGGGTGCCCGGCAGCACCGGGACCCACAGGCCGTAGGGCAGCGCGGCCTTCATCAGCTCTTCCAGGCTCACGCCCGCGTCGACGTCGACGATGGCGGTGTCCGGGTTGATGTCGTGAACGCGGTTCAGCGCGGTCATGTCGACGACCACGCCACCGGCGTTCTGCGCGACGTCGCCGTAGCTGCGGCCCAAGCCGCGGGCGATGACGCCCCGCTCGTCGGCGGTGCGCACCGCCTCGGCGATGGCGTCGACGTCGGTCGTGCTGAGCACGCGCACCCGGGACGGTGCGGTTCGTGCCCAACCGGTCAGCGTGCGGTACTCCATTGCTGCGGTCACAGGCCCAGCCTTCGCGAAAGGTCGGAGACGAAGATGCCCTGCGGATCGACCGAAGCGCGGATCTTGCGCCACTCGTCGATGCGCGGGTACATCTTCTCGATCATCTCGGCATTGGTCCGCGACTCCTTGGCCAGGTACAACCGGCCACCTGCGTCGAGGACCATCTCGTCAAGCTCCTGGCAGAGCCGGTCCAGCCCCGGGGTGATCGGGATGTCGACTGTCAGCGTCCAGCCTTCCCGGGGGAAGGACATCGGGGCGTCGTTGCCCGGGCCGAAGGTCTTGAGCACGTTCAGGAACGACACGTGGCCCGAGGCGCTGATCTTGTCGATGGACCGGCGGAACATCGTTTCCTGGCCGAACGGCACCATGAACTGGTACTGCAGGAAGCCGTTCGGGCCGTAGATGCGGTTCCACTCGCCGACCAGGTCCAGCGGGTGGAAGAACTGGGTGATGTTCTGCACCGCGCCGAACTTGGTCGGCGCCTTGCGGTACCAGACCTCGTTGAACGCGGTGATCGTGTACTTGTTGACCAGTCCGTTGGGGAAGATCGCCGGGGCGGTCATCAGCTGCGGCGCGTTGAACTTCAACGGGTCCTTGCGCAGCCTCTTCGGCAGGTCCTCCAGCTTCGCCGAGTTGCCCCGGGTCAGCAGGGCGCGGCCCAGGCTGTCACCGCGGGCGAGCGAGTCGAACCACGCCACCGAGTACACGTAGTTGGCGTCGGAGCCGTCGGTGAAGTGCTCGATCAGCTCGTCCAGGTTCTTCGTCCGCACGTTGTCGACCACGAAGTACGCGGTCTCGACGCGCTTGAGCTTGATCACGGCCCTGACGATGATGCCGGTCAGGCCCATGCCCCCGACGGTCGCCCAGAACAGCTCCGAGGTCTCGCCCTCGGGCTCGAGGGTGCGGACCTGGCCGTCCGCGGTGAGCAGGTCCAGCGACAGCACGTGGCTGCCGAAGCTGCCCTGCGAGTGGTGGTTCTTGCCGTGGATGTCGGATCCGATGGCGCCGCCGACGGTGACCTGGCGGGTGCCCGGCAGCACCGGGATCCACAGCCCGTGCGGCAGCAGCCGGCGCATCAGGGCGTCCAGCGAAACCCCTGCGTCGACGTCCACCACGGCCTCGTCGACATCGATCTTGTGCACGCGGTCCAGGGCGGTCATGTCGATGACCGTGCCCCCCGCGTTCTGAGACGGGTCGCCGTAGCTGCGACCCAGGCCGCGCGCGATGACGCCCCGCTCGCCCGCCTTCCGGACCGCGTCGGCGATGGCCTCGACGTCCGGAGTGCTGACGACGTGTGCCCTGGTGGGCGCCGTGCGCCCCCAGCCGGTCAGCGTCTGCAACTCGTCCTTTACCGATCCCACCCAGCCGAGTCTATCCGCGCATCGGGTTCTTCTACCGCCGGGTACGAGCGGTCCCCAGCGGATCGCGAAGCGTCATCGCTACACTCTCGGGGGACGTGTGTGCCACGGTCCCGGCATCTCCAGCGGCTGGGTCGAAGGGCGTCTGGTCCTGCCGTCGTTTCGTAAGGGTGAACCTGTGACAGTGGCCGATACCGCAGCCAACACCGAGCCCAAGAAACTGGGCGTGTTCAACCAGCTGGCGCGCTTCATCATCATCGGCGGCGGCTGCGCCGTCATCGACTTCGGCACCTACTCGCTGCTGCTGGGCGTGCTCGGCTGGCCGATCTGGTTGTCGAAGTCCATCTCGTTCATCCTGGGCACCACGGCGTCCTACGTGATCAACCGCAAGTTCACCTTCCAGGGCGCGGGCCAGGGCAACACCACCGCGAAGGCCGGTGCCTTCGTCGTGCTCTACACGACGACGTTCTTCGTGAACATGGGCTCCAACCAGCTGCTGTGCGTGCTGTTCAACGCGCAGGAGGCGTGGCAGTTCACGTTGTTCTGGGTCATCGCCCAGGGGCTCGGAACGATGATCAACTTCATCATGCTCAAGCTCCTCATCTTCCGCGACTGACACTCGCGACCTCACTTCGAAGGGCGCTCAGCCACCCCGGCCGGGCGCCCTTCTCGCGTCACGGGGCCATTCGAATTTCGCGCGAAATTCGAGCCCGAACTTTCGCACTCGAATTTCGCGCGAAATTCGAATCCGCCCCGCAACGGGTGAACGCCTCCGGGGCAGGAGTGGCTCGGGAAGTGCGTGGTGATGTGGGAAGAAGCCCCGCACGTGCGAGCGCCCCTCCCGCCGGCCGTGGCCGACCGGAGGGGCGCTCGGGACGAGGCTCCTCGGGTGAGGCTTACTGGTCCGATTCCTCGGGGGCCTCGAAGCCCTTGACGTCGTTGCGGTCGTCGGAGCTGGGGACGTCGCCCGGGAGCTGCAGGGTCTTCGGCAGCGGCCCCGGGGTCCAGTTGCCCCAGTGGGTCTCCGTGTGGACGTCCATGGCCGTCTGGGCCGGCACGGCGTCCGCGTCGTACGGGTCCACGGCGTACAGCGAGCCCCAGTCCCGGTGGATGTTGTTCTTCATGTACGTCGGCAGCTCGCGCATGCTCGTCGCCACGTTCAGCCAGCCGAACGGGCCGCCGGAGTCCGGCGACGACCAGCCCTGACCGATGTCGCGGACCTCGGCACCCGCCGCCACCCGGAACTTCGGGATCTCGGCGACGCCGTGGTGCACGCGCGGCAGCTGCAGGCACGGGTGCACCAGCGCGGCCGTCCACTCCACGAACGCGGGCTGGTCACCGACGAAGTCGGTCATGTTCACCAGCTGCGGCGCGCGCGGGGCGCTGACCGCGACCCAGCCGTTCGGGCCGAGGGCGTTGTCGACCGCGACCACGCGCATCTTCGTGGCGCCCTCGGACTTGCCGCCGAGGGTGTAGCGGAAGTCCCGCCAGTTCGGGCCGCCTTCCCGCTGCACCACGTACTTGCGCTCGGTGATCAGGAAGCCGTTCGGGGTGTCGTGCCCGAACTCCAGCGCCACCGAGTTCGCGCCCAGCTCGGCGCCGGCCAGCGACAGCACCACCGGCACCTCGCCGCGCTGCGCGCGCTCCGGCAGGTCGTACCACTGGGTGCGCAGCTCGCCGGTGCCGACGGCGGCGGCGTCGTAGCTGCCCCACACCGGTGCCCTGTCGTTGCCGAACTGGTGCGGCGGCCTCCAGTTGGGTTCCTGCGGGTCGGTTCCGTCGCCCGGCGGCAGGCCGGGCTGGTTGAAGCCGGACAGCTTCGCCCGCATGTACTGGTCGGCGTCTTCCTTGTCCTGCAGGCGCTTGGGCGGGACGCCGATGTCCTTGTCCTCGGACGGCGCAGCCTTGCCCGGCTGCTCCCCGGCCACGCGCAGCATCCCGGACTGCGGGTTGGTCTCGACGTAGATGTAGTCGGACAGGCCGCAGCTGGTGCCTACGATCTGCTTGATGTTGTCCGCGCCGAGGCTGTAACTGCCCCATTGCTTCTGGATGACCTTGCCGAAGTTCGCCAGTTCGAACAGCACCAGCAGGGCGCACAGGATCGACAGCGGAGCGGTGCCCATCCGCAGCGCGCGGCTGCGCCCCTCCTCGCGGCTGAAGCGCTCGTCGACGACCTTCGGGTTGTGCTCGTCGATCCTCAGGTGCTCGACGAACGCCACGACCAGCGAGATGAACGCGATGATCAGCAGGATCGTGCTCAGGTGCCGTCCCTTGATCTGCGGCGGCATGTTGTACCAGGGCACACCCCAGCCGGAGACGTACCACCACGCGTTGGGGCCGGTGGCGGCGAAGGCCAGGATGACCATCAGCCCGGCGAAGAACGCGGCCCGGTTGCGCCTGGAGCGCAGCACGGTCGTGCTGGTGGCCAGCGCGGTCAGCGCGGCCAGCGCACCGCCGGTGGCGGCGAAGATGCCGAAGTGGTGCGACCACTTGGTGGGGGTCAGCACGAGCACGCCGAAGGACATGGCGCTGATCGCCAGCAGCCGCCGGCTCGGGCCCAGCGCCGCACCCCGGATCCGACCCCGGCGCAGCAGCACCACGGCGCAGGTCGCCAGGCACAGGATGACCAGCAGCACGGGGAAGCGCCGCGTCATGGAGCCGTCCGCCGTGGGGCTGAACAGCAGGTTGTAGCGGCTGAGCTCCTCGTACCAGCTCTGGCTGGGACCGATGTCGGTGCGCAGGTCGGTGGCGTCCATGACCGACTGCCACGTCTGGTCGGCGAACACCAGGGTCAGGATCACGAACCCGGAGGAGGCGATCGGCGCCAGCACTGGCAGCCAGCCGAACTCCAGGGCCCGCTTGCGGACCAGCCGGAACAGCGGCTTGAGGGCGGCGACGAACGGCAGCACGGACACCATGCCGTGCGGGTTCGCGCCCACCGACAGCGCGGCGACCACCAGGCCCAGCGCGGCCGGCATCAGCCGGTCGGTGGCCACGGCGCGCTCGACGGCGCACAGCGCCAGCAGCGAGAACAGCACCACGACGGGCTCGGGGCGCAGGCCGTTGTTGTAGGGCAGCCAGAACGCCAGGAACACGGCCGCGGCGGCCCAGCCGGCGGCGTTGGAGCGCCGGACCTGCTGGCCGAGCCTGGGCAGCACCTCGCGGGAGATCAGCAGCCAGCTGACGATGCCCATCAGCAGCGCGGGCAGTCGCACCCACGGCGTTGCCGTGGACACCTGCACCCACACCGAGTACAGCTCGTAGAACCAGCCGAACGGGGCCTCCGGGACGCCGAACCAGCGGTAGTAGTTGCTGACGTAGCCGAAGCTCTCGCGCGCTCGCGCGATGTTGAGGATGTAGCCGTCGTCCGAGGTCATCGCGCCGACGACCCACCACACCAGCAGCGAGCCGATCACCGCGACGTCTCGGAACGTCGGTTTCCACCAGCCGATCGCCAGCCATTTCGGGGGACGTCGGCCCGCGCGCACGTCCAGGCGCCGCAGGCAGATGACCGAGCCGATGAAGGCCAGCACGGTCAACGCGATCACGACCAGCTTCAGCGTCGTGGCCTGGCTCTCGTAGCGGGTGTCCACCCGCGCCTCGAACGACAGTCCGCGCACGTCGTCGAAGTGGTGGTCGATGCTGGAGTACACGCCGGTCAGCTGCGGGCGCTGGTCGCCGCGCAGGTTGGCGATCGACTGGTCGCCGACGCTGGCGGTGCTGCCGTAGCCGTCGGAGCGCAGCGAGATCGAGCAGTCCCCGGCGGGCATGGCCGCGGTGCCGACCTGCTGGCCCTTGGTCAGCAGCGTCAGCTGGCCGTTGTCGACCTGCAGCGTGAGACCGGTCAGCTTGCCGTAGTCCGACGAGGGCGGGTTGGTGCTCAGCAGCACGGCCGCGCCGTTGGTGCGCGCGTCGAGGCTGCGCGCCGAGGCGCACGGCACCTCCGCGTTGAGCCACAGCGGCGAGTAGCCGACCAGCGGCGCCGACACCGACTTGGTGCCTTCCGCCGTCGGCCACTTCAGGGTCGTGATGTCGTGGTTGACGGGCAGGAACGGCACCGCCAGGGCGAGCACCGTGCCCAGCACGCCCAGAACGGAGGCGAACAGCTTCAGCCGCCTGGCCGACGGTCGAGCGCGGTCGGTCCCGTTGTCTGCCGAAGGGTCGTCCGTTCGGCGGCTGTCTTCCTGGCCACTGAGCACGAAGGGAGAATAGTAGTTGCTGGTCCTGGCGCTTTCGCGGCATTCCGGCGGTGTGCGAATCGACACCAGGGGTAACGCCGTGAGCTGCGAACTCAGTTCGATCTCAGGCGCCTCTAAGCGTCCCGTGACCTTCCGGTTATCGAGCCCCTTGTGAAGTCCGCGTAAAAAGCGAGCGGCCGCCGGAAGTTCCGGCGACCGCTCGGTCGAAGCTTCGGATCAGCGGCGGAAGAACCGCTCCTTGCGTCCCTGGATCACCAGGCGCAGCCACTCGCGGAACGCCTTCGGGTCCTTGCGCTGCACCACGAAGTACAGGCCGAACCGGACGACCTCCAGGGCGCCGATCTTGCGCATCCCCGGCTGCGAGAGCAGGTAACCGCGGTTGCGGTAGGTGTAGTAGCGCTTGTTGGCGTCCGAGGGGTCCTGGGCGTGGAACCGGCCGCCCAGCATCGGCTTGAACTCCGCCGAACCGTCCGGGTGCAGGAACTTCGTGCGGAACGTGGTCCCGAACGGCAGGCCCGAGCGCACCAGGCGGCGGTGGATCTCCACCTCGTCGCCGCGGAAGAACAGCCGGTAGTCCGGCACGCCCACGACGTCGAGCGTGGTGGCGCGGAACAGCGCGCCGTTGAACAGCGAGGCGATGCCCGGCAGGAAGTCCTCGGGCAGCTCGCTGACCTTGCGCTTCCAGGTCAGGCCGCGGCGCAGCGGGAAGGCGAGCGTGTCGGGGGTGTCGATGTTGACCACCACCGGCGACACGGCGGCCAGCCGCCGCTTGTCGGCGACCTCCAGCAGCGTGGACAGCGCGTGCTCGTCGGCCGGTCGGCCGTCGTCGTCACCGAGCCACACCCACTCCGCGCCCAGCGACAGCGCGGTCAGCATGCCCAGCGCGAAACCGCCGGCACCGCCGAGGTTTCGCTGCGAGGCGATGTAGGTGGAGGGCACCGGGCAGTCGTCGACCACGTCGGAGGCCGACTGGTCGGGACCGTTGTCGACCACGACGAGGTGGTCCGGCAACCGGGTCTGACTCGCGATGACCTTCAGGGACTCGGCCAGCAGCTCGCGACGGTGCCTGGTGACGATGACCGCGACTACGGATCCGGCGGGCAGCTGCTGTGCGGAGTCGGTGCTCATGGGCCTTCTTCGCTCCCGATCGTGGCCCGCGATTCACCGATCCGGGCCAGGGTTTCCTCACTCAGGTTGTTGAAGGGGTCGTACCCCTTGTAGTGCGTCAAGACCTCGCGCAGCGAGCCCTCTTCGCGAATACCGCCCTTGTCCATCCAGATCGCGGTGCTGCACAGCTCGACGAGGAACTCGTCGGAGTGCGACGCGAAGACAAGCATGCCGGATCGCTTGACGAGGTCGTTGAGGCGGTCCCGCGCCTTCTCCAGGAACTCCGCGTCGACCGCGCCGATGCCCTCGTCCAGGATCAGGATCTCGGGGTCGATCGAGGTCACCACGCCCAGCGCGAGCCGGACCCGCATGCCGGTGGAGTAGGTGCGCAACGGCATCGCCAGGTAGTCACCGAGCTCGGTGAACTCGGCGATGTCGTCGATCCGCTTCTCCATCTCCCTGCGGGACATGCCCAGGAAGAGGCCGCGGATGATGATGTTCTCGTAGCCGGAGATCTCCGGGTCCATGCCCACGCCGAGGTCGAACACCGGCGCGACCTTGCCGATCACGCGAGAGCTGCCACGGGTGGGCTCGTAGATGCCCGACAGCAGCCGCAGCAGCGTGGACTTGCCCGCGCCGTTGTGGCCGACCAGCGCGACCCGGTCACCTTCGCGCAGCGACATGTTGATGTCGTGCAGCGCCTCGATGACCGGCACCCGGCTGTCCGTGCCGATCTTGCCTCCGGCTCGGCCGAGCACGGCCTTCTTCAGCGAGCGGGACTTCGCGTCGAAGATCGGGAAGTCGACCGCCGCGTTCCATACGTCGATGCTGACCATGGTTTATTCGGCCTCACTCAGACCCAGTAGGAGACACGGGCACGGTAGTTGCGCAGCACGAACAGCGCCACTGCCCAGCCGAGGACGGTGATCGCGCCGCACACCAGCCAGTGGTGCCAGGCGATCGGACTGCCGAGCATCGGCTGCCGGATGATCTCCAGGAAGTGCATGAACGGGTTGATCTCGGCGAGCTTCGCGCGCTCCGCGATCACCGGGTTCGGGCTCGACTTGAACTGGTCGTAGTTCCACACGATCGGCGTCATGAAGAACATCAGCTGCACGATGCTCTGGGTCACCGGCGGGATGTCGCGGAACCGCGTCGAGATGGTGCCGACCACGAGGATCACCCAGGCGCCGTTGAGGCCGATCAGCACGAACGCCGGGATCGCCAGCAGGATCGTCCACGACAGCGGCTGCGGGAAGATCAGCAGCAGCACGAAGTACACGGCGAGGTTGTGCGCGAAGAACAGGACCTGCCGCCACAGCAGCCGCAGCACGTGGATGCTGACCGGTGCCGGGAGCTGCTTGATCAGCCCCTCGTTGGAGATGAAGACCTCGGCACCGTCGTTGACGCAGTTGCCGATGAAGCCCCAGATGATGAAGCCGACCGCCAGGTAGGGCAGGTGCTCCGCCAGCGGCTGCCCGAACAGCTGCGAGTACAGCAGACCGAGCGCCGTGACCGTGACGGCCATGCTGATGGTGATCCACAGCGGGCCGATGACGGAGCGGCGGTAGCGCTGCTTGATGTCCTGCCAGCCCAGATGAGCCCACAGCTGTCGCTGGCTGAGGGCGTCACCAATGTCGTTGAACGCTTTTCGCCAGGACCGCGGCGAGATCTCAGAAGGCGCCGGGGGTCGGTCTAGCGTGCTCGTAGCATGCACGAGCGAAAGAGTACCGACCACGCGTGCGCACACTCGGCCTGGGCGTCACTCGAAGGCGTAGCGCCCGCTTGACGTCGGGCGCTACCTTCCGTTACCGCGCTGGACCGCTACAGGTACTGCCCGGTGCCCTTGGTCGGGCCCATGTCCGGTTCGCCGGAACCTGCCGGCAGACCTCGGCGCATCTGCTCCAGCTGGGCTCGCGCGGCCATCTGCTGCGCGAAGAGCGCGGTCTGCAGGCCGTGGAACAGGCCCTCCAGCCAGCCGACCAGCTGTGCCTGGGCGATCCGCAGCTCGGCGTCCGAGGGCGTGGTCTCCTGCGCGAACGGCAGCGACAGCCGCTCCAGCTCCTCGATGAGCTCCGGTGCCAGTCCCTGCTCCAGCTCGCGGATGGAGGACTGGTGGATCTCCTTGAGCCTGCTGCGGCTGGCCTCGTCCAGGGGCGCCTGGCGGACCTCCTCCAGCAGCTGCTTGATCATGGTGCCGATGCGCATCACCTTGGCCGGTTGCTCGACCAGGCCGTTGATGTCCTCGCCGTGCTCCTGGCCGTCTTCGCCGGTTTCGGTCGCGCCGGCACCCACGGGGTTGCCGTCCTCGCCCACCACGAACACCTGCGGACGCTCTTGTTCGTTCATGGCTGCCATGGTTCCAGTGTGCCGCGAGGTCGTGGCACGGGTCGTGCCGACTCGCCCGCAGCGCTGGGGCGACGGCTCGCGAGTGATGCAGTATCGGCCACCCTGGACGCCGCCGAGCTCGGCGTTTCAGTAATGTCTGAATCATGGCGTTTGACGTCGCGGCGGTTCGCGGACTCTTCCCGGCGCTCGGCGACGGGTGGGTGCACCTGGACGCCCCGGCAGGCATGCAGGTTCCCGAGCAGGTGGCCACGGCGGCGTCCACCGCCCTGCGGGCCCCGGTTTCCGGTCCTGGCGGGAACTTCCCCGCTTCGCAGCGCGCCGAGGCGATCGTGGAGGCCGCTCGTCGCGCGATCGCGGATCTCGTGGGTGCCAAGCCCTCCGGGGTGGTGCTCGGGCCGAACTCGGCCGTGCTGCTCGGCAGGCTCGCCGACGCCCTGGGCGACGGCTGGATGATCGGCGACGACGTCGTCGTCTCCCGGCTGGACTCGCCCGACAACGTCGACCCGTGGCAGCGCGCCGCCCAGCGCTCCGGGTCCACCGTGCGCTGGGCCGAGATCGACATCGAGACCTGCGAGCTGCCGACCTGGCAGTACGGCGACCTGGTCACGCCGCGCACGAAGGTCGTGGCGATCACGGCCGCTTCGGGCGCGGTCGGCACCCGCCCGGACATCCGCCCGGCCGCGGAGGCCGCTGACGAGCACGACGCGCTGCTGGTCGTCGACGCCTCCTCCGCCGCGCCGTTCGTCCCGCTGGACATCACCGAGATGGGCGCCGACGTGGTCGCGGTCAACGCTTCGGCGTGGGGCGGTCCGCAGGTGGGTGCCCTGGCCTTCCGCGACCCGGCGATGCTCGACCACCTGCCGTCGGTGTCGCTGGACCACAGCGCCCGGGGACCGGAGCGCCTGGAGATGGGGCCGCACGCGCTGCCGCTGCTCGCGGGCCTGGTCGCGTCCGTGGACTACCTCGCCGGTCTCGACGACGCGGCCATCGGGCCGCGCCGGGAACGGCTGCTGACCTCGCTGCGCGCGGTGAAGTCCTACCAGGCGGGTCTGCTGACCAACCTGACCAACGGGCTGCGCAAGCTCCCCGAGGTGATGCTCATCGGCGACGCCATGCGCCGGATCCCGTCGGTGGCCTTCACCGTCAACGGCGTCAAGGCCACCGACGCCGTGTCGCACCTGGCCGACCAGGGCATCTGCGCCTTCGCCGATCCGGGCACCCACGGCGTCTTCGCGGCCCTGGGCGCAGCGGAGGTCGGCGGAGCCATCCGGGTCGGCCTGGCGCACTACACGAACTCCACCGAGGTCGACCAGCTCGTCCAGGCGGTCGCCGACCTCACCTGACCGGGTGGGGAACTCGAATTTCGCGCGAAATTCGAACGCCGAAGTTCGGGCTCGAATGTCGCGCGAAATTCGAATCCGCCTTCACCGCACCAGGAGGATCTTGCCCCGGACGTCTCCCGATTCGAGGGTGGCGTGGGCGCGGGACGCCTCGGCCATCGGGACCTGCGCGTGCACCGGCATCCGCACCTCGCCGCTCTCGATCAGCGGCCAGAGGCGTTGGCGCACGTCGGCGACGATGCGGGCCTTGCCGTTCGGTCCCTCCACGGGCCGTCCGCGCAGGCCGAGGGCCGACATGCGCAGGCGCTTCATCAGCATCTTGCCCATGTTCAGCTCGGCCTTGGCGCCGCCCTGCATCCCGATCACGGCCAAGAACCCGTCCATGGCCAGCGCCGAGAGGTTCCGGTCCAGGTAGGACGCGCCCATGTTGTCGAGGATGACGTTCGCCCCGCCGAGGCCCTTGACGACCTCCACGAAGTCCTCGTCGCGGTAGGAGATCACCGGATCGGCGCCCAGTTCCGCGCAGAGCGCGCGGCTCTCGGCCGATCCCGCGGTCGCCGCGACCCGCGCGCCCAGCGCCTTGGCGATCTGGATCGCGCAGGTCCCGATGCCGCCCGCGCCGCCGTGCACCAGGAACAGGTGCCCTTCGCGCAGTCCGGCCTCCATGACCACGTTCGACCAGACGGTGCAGGCGACCTCGGGGATCCCGGCCGCCTCGACCAGGTCCACCCCGGCGGGTTTGGGCAGCACCTGCGCCGCCGGGACGGCCACCCGCTCGGCGTAGCCGCCGCCGGCCAGCAGAGCGCACACCTCGTCGCCGACGTTCCAGCCGGTCACGCCTTCGCCGATCTCGGCGATGGTCCCGGAACACTCCAGTCCGGGGATCTCGCTTGCGCCCTTGGGCGGCGGGTAGTTGCCTTGGCGCTGAGCGAGGTCGGCGCGGTTGACCGCGCTGGCCACGACGTCGATGACCACCTCACCGGGGCCGGGCTGGGGGTCCGGGTGTTCGGTCCACACCAGGACGTCGGGGTCACCGGGCTCGCGGATTGAAATCCCATGCATGCCCGTGACGGTAGTCAGCCTCGGGCGGCGCGAAAACCGAGATCGCGGGCCGAGTCGGGAAAAACGGGAAAGATTCCCGCTTCTGAACTTCGTCCGGGTTCGCTTGACTGGATCGGACAAACACCCAATCCGCACAAAACGGGGGAGCTCGATGAGTTCGCGAACCATCACACCCAGACGCACGGCCGCTGCTCTGGCCGCCACCTGCGCGGCAGCTCTGGTCGCCATCGCCCCGGCTTCCGCGGCACCGGCCGGTCTCGGCGACCGGATCACCGGTGACGCCGTCAACCGTCACCTGATCGCGTTGCAGCGGATCGCCGACAGCAACGGCGGGAACCGCGCCTCCGGGCTTCCCGGGTACGAGGCGAGCGTGGACCACGTCGCGGGCAAGCTGCGCGGTGCGGGTTTCGACGTGACCACCCCGGAGTTCACCTACGACGCCTACTACCTGGACTCCTTCAGCCTCGCGGTCGCCGGTCAGCCGACCGAGGGCAACGCGCTGGAGTACTCCCCGGCCACCCCGCAGGGCGGGATCACCGCCCCGCTGTCGGTCGCCGCTGTCGACGACACCCCGGGCTGCGAGGCCACGGACTTCCCCGCTGACGTGGCGGGTTCGGTCGTGCTGATCCAGCGCGGCTCCTGCACCTTCGCCGACAAGCAGCGGGTCGCAGCGGATCTCGGTGCTGCGGGCGCGATCATCTACAACAACGTCGACGGGCCGCTCAACGGCACGCTCGGCGACCCCGCGGACGCGCGCATCCCCAGCGCGGGCGTGACCAAGCAGGTCGGCGAGGCCCTGGCCGGGCAGGCGGGCGCCGAGGTGAAGCTGGACGTCCAGTCGCGGCTGGAGACCGTCACCACCCGCAACGTCGTCGCGCAGACCCGCACCGGCCGCCCCGACAACGTCGTGATGGCGGGCGCGCACCTGGACAGCGTCGCGGAAGGGCCGGGCATCAACGACAACGGCAGCGGCAGCGCCGGACTGCTGGAGACCGCGCTGCGCATGGGCGGCAGCCCGCAGACCGAGAACGCGGTGCGCTTCGCCTGGTGGGGGGCGGAGGAGTCGGGCCTGATCGGTTCCACCAAGTACGTGCAGGGCCTGACCTTCGAGCAGCAGCTCGACATCGCGCTGTACCTGAACTTCGACATGATCGGTTCGCCGAACGCCGGCTACTTCGCCTACGACGGTGACGACTCCGACGCCGTCGGCTCGGGCCCCGGCCCGCAGGGTTCGGGTCAGATCGAGAAGGACTTCGTGGCCGCGATGGCCGCGCAGGGCGTGGAGCTGGAGGGCACGGACTTCAACGGCCGCTCCGACTACGGCGAGTTCATCGCCAACGGCATCCCCGCGGGCGGGCTGTTCACCGGCGCCGAAGGGGTCAAGACCGAGGCCCAGGCCGCCAAGTGGGGCGGCACCGCGGGCGCGGCTTACGACCCGAACTACCACCAGGCGGCCGACCACCTCGGCAACATCGACCGCCTCGCCCTGGAGCGCAACGCCAAGGGGCTGGCCAACGTCGTCGAGGCGTACTCGCACAGCACGGAGGCGATCAACGGCATGCAGACCCGCGAGGAGCGGGCACGCCTGCGCCAGGCGCAGCTGTCCACCTTCGCCGCGCACGCCGAGGGCCGTGCGATCCCGCACGGCCACAACGCGAGCTGACCAGCCGCTGAGCGGGGCGCGGTCGTCGCCGCGCCCCGCTCAGCGCTTCCAGAAGAAGTGGTGCTCGACGCCGCTCGGGGCGGTGACGCGCTCCAGGTGGTAGCGGTCGGTGAGCTCGTCGGGGCTCTGCCAGAGGCGGATACCGTCGCCGAGCTCGACCGGGACGACGGCGATGTGCATCTCGTCGATGAGGTCGGCGTCGATGAACTCGCGCAGCGTGGTGATGCCACCGCCGATGCGCACGTCCTTGCCGTCCGTGGCGGCCTTCGCCTTCTCGATGGCCTCCTGCGGCGTCGCGTCGAGGAAGTGGAACGTGGTGTCGGCGAGCGTGAACGAGGGCCGCTCGTGGTGGGTGAGGACGAAGACCGGGGTGTGGAACGGCGGCTCGTCGCCCCACCAGCCCTGCCACTCGTGGTCCTGCCAGGGGCCGCGCAGCGGGCCGAACTTGTTGCGCCCCATGATCTCGGCGCCGATGTTGCGGGTGAAGTCGCGCGTGAGGTGGTCCTCGAAGCCCCGGGTGCCGCCTGCGTCGGTGCGGTTCGGCCAGCTGGCGGTGGCACCGGCCCAGGAGAACATCGCCTCCGGGTTCACGGCCGTGCCGAACGGCTGCTCGAAGCTCTGGTCGTGACCTGCTCCGATGCCGTCCCGGGAGACGCTCATGCAGTGAACGCGGACGCGCTGCGCCATGTGAGATGTCCTTCCTGCGATCGTTCGACCCGTCGAACCTAGGACGCCCCACCGACGTTGTCTTCTCCGATCTTGCGCAACTCCGCTGCGCACGAGCGGGGCGCGGTCGTCGCCGCGCCCCGCTCTCCGGGTCAGGAGATGGTCACCTCTGCCGGGAGCTGCAGCGTGCCGCTGAGCGTCGCGCTGGTCGCGCCGTCGCAGAGCAGGCCGCTCTCGTTGATCGGGAACGAGGAATGGGAGTTGGCGGTCAGCTGATGGGTCCCGTTGTCCCAGCCGTTGGCCGGGACCGCGGCGTTGTCCACGGTGATCGTGCACGCTCCGCTGATGGTCACCGTCGCGCTGGCCTGGCTGATGTCGACGCTGCCGGTGCTGGTCGCGGTGGCCAGCCACTGGCCGGACGGGGTGACGGTGGTGGCCGCCGACGGGGCGAGCGTGTTGGTGCAGTCGGTGATGGTCGGCGCGGCAGGAGCGCCGGAGGAATCAACGGTTCCGGCGACGGCCGGGTTGCCGCCGACAGGTGCCTGGACGTTGCCGTTGACCACGTCGCACCTGACCTCGACGCCGGTGTTGGCCCTCATGACCAGCTGCGTTCCGCTCACGAGCGTGATGGGTTCGACGGTGTTCTGCGGGTTCCACTGCACGGCCTGGGCGGTGGCCGCCTGGGCCGCCGCGGCGCCGCCGAGGGAGAACGCGGCGATCATCGCCACTGCTGCGATCTTGCGTCGTCCTGCGCGCATCATGACCTCCTGTCGTGGGGCATGCCTCGCAGCTCCGGCGACACGTCGGTTCGCGTCGCGGAGTGGTGTGGAGAGGTGGTGAATTCGAGGCTGCGCCTGAGGGAAAATGTATAGAAACACGCATGTTTCTAAACCGCAATGACAGGTGTGATCACCAGTGTTCGCCGCAGTTCTGATTTGTTGGAAGAAGTGGGGCGAATCGGGTGAGCCGGTGGGCCAATCGGGTGTGGTCGACCGTTTCCCTGCGTAATTCCTCGCGAACGAGGTGGCGGAGCGCCCCGATGACGAATTCGATCCTCGTCTTGTTCTCCGGCTGGTTGTGCGCCGCGTTCAACTCGACGAGCGACCTGGTCAGATCGTTCGCGGAGGAACGGACGTAGGCCGATAGCCAGGGATGTTCGGTCTCATCGCAGTCGCCGAAGTACAGCCGGGCGGCGGCCGGGTTGTCGGCCAACCAGGTGATCAGCGCGGCGACCACCGCGCCGTATCGATCAAGGCAGTTCCGATTCTCCAGGCACGCCTGTTTGCAGGCCGCGTGCCACGCCTCCACCGCATCGGCGAACGACTCAGGCGAATTCGAGATCACGTGCTCACCTTCGTTCCCCCCGGAATGTCTACGCGGGCACGTTAGCGGGCCGGTAAGCTCGATTTGAAGATCTTGCTTCCGGCAAGCTGATCCATCGACCACGAGCGAGGTAGCAGGCAGGTGGGCGCCAGGGTTCCCCGCGATCAGCGGAAACTGCCGCCTGGGCGGCACGGAATCCCGGCGGATCAGGTGGCCGACGACCAGCGCGGCCGCATCCTCGACGCCGTGGTGACCGCCGTCGGTCGGCGCGGCTACGCGGACGCGACGGTCGAGGACTTCGTCAGCGGGGCCGGTGTCTCGCGCAAGACCTTCTACCAGCACTTCGCCAACAAGCAGGTCGCGTTCCTCGCCGCGTTCGACGGCGTCGCGGATCGCCTGGTCACGGCCGTGCACACCGCCTACTCGGCGCACGAGGACTACGTCGCCAGCGCTCGCGAAGCGCTGGAGAGCACGCTGCGCGAGCTCGCGGCGGATCCGGACGCGGCCGCGCTGGGCATCGTCGAGGTCTTCGCCGCGGGTCCTGAGGCGCTGCGCCGCCGCGGCGAGATCATCAGCAGCCTCACCGAGGTGATCACCGAGCAGACGCGGAACTTCCCGCAGACCGCGCTGGGGGCGAGCTTCACCGCCGAGACCATCGTCGGGGCGGTCCTCGAAGTCCTCTACAACCGCGTGCAGCGCGGTGAGGCCGAGCAGCTGCCCGAACTGCTGCCCGATCTGCTCTTCTGCGTCGTCGCCCCGTTCATCGGCGAACAGCGGGCCACCGAGGAACGCGCCAAGGCGCAGCGCATCGCGACGAGCTAGCTCCGCCGGGCGGAGCGCGCTCGCCGCCGGCCTGGTCGGCGCGCCGTCAGGCGCCGACGACCTCGGCGCTCGCCTGTTCCCCTGCCAGCAACGCCACCCTGTAGTTCGCCAGCGACTTGTTGAGCCGGTCGCGGGCGAGCTTCGCCTGTTCGTCGTCGACCCCGATGCCGAGGTGCGCGCACACGGCGGCGCCGGTGGGCTTGGACCGGGCCTTCACGTCTTGCGTCTCATCCACGACCCCCATGCTCGCAGCACAGGGCAGCCCGCGTTCCCCGAGCCCTCCGTCGGGAAGCTGAACCCTCGATGACGAGCGGGTTCAGGCCTGCACCACCACGCCCATCACTTCGAGGAACCGAAGCGCCAGCGGCTTGGCCGGGACGATCTCCTGAGCCTCGAAGCGCGCCACGTCGGACTCGGATATTCCGGCCGACGCGGCGAGCTTCGCCTGGTCCCAGCCCAGTTCCTGTCGGGTGAGGAGCACCAGGCGGACCAGGTCCTCGGTGTCGTGGGGGTGTTCTTGCTCGGTTCCACTCACGCGCCGACCCTATCGGCGCAAGATCACCGGTCCGTCACCCTGACGCAAGGCTCACAGATCGAGTGCCGGTGCGATCTCGCGCAGCGCGGGCAGCGGGTCCGCGGACGGGTCGTCCCCGAGGACCTGGATGACCACGTGATCCGCCCCCGCGTCCAGGTGGCGCCGCACGTGCTCGGCGATCGCCTTGGCGTCGCCGATCGCCACCAGGGCCTCGGCGAGCTTGTCGGAACCACCGACGACGAGGTCGGACTCGTCGAAGCCCTGCCGCAGCCAGGAGTTCCGGTAGTTCGGCAGCTGCGAGTACATGTGCAGGTGCTCGTGGGCGCGGCGCAGCCCGACCTCGCGGTCGGTGGTCAGCGCGACCGCCTGCTCGCTGACGACCCACTTGTCGGGTCCGAGCAGCTCGCGCGTGCTCGCGGTCTGCTCCGGGGTGACCAGGTACGGGTGCGCGCCGTCGCCGGCCGTGCCGGACAGCTCGATCATCTTCGGGCCGAGCGCGGCCAGCAGCCGGGCCGGCCGCGCGGCACCGGGCTCGACCTCGTCCGAGAGCTCGTCCATGCGCTTGAGGTAGGTGCGCATGGTCGCCAGCGGCTTGGCGTAGGTCCCGGCGTTGCCCTCGACGAGGGGAGCGTGGCTGACGCCGAGCCCGAGCACGAAGCGCCCGGGGTGCAGGGCGGAGAGGGTGCGGGAGCCGGCTTCGGCGGCCGTGGCGTCGCGGGAGTGGATGTTGGCGATGCCGGTGCCGACGACGAGCCGCTCGGTCGCTCCGAGCAGGGCTCCGGCCTGCGTCAGCGACTCCTTGCCGAACGCCTCGCCGTAGAACAGCGAACCGTAGCCGAGCCCTTCCATCTCCTTCGCCCGGGAGCGCACGTCCTGGATGCTCCAGGCATCGCTGGTCCACCACACGCCCACGCGGGACTGGAAATCGATCTGAGTCATGCCCCGACGCTATACCCGCGCGGCCGTTGTCGCGTTTCGCTGAGAAGTACCTGAACAATGGGGGATTCGGGCCCGCGCGGCGGGCACGCCCGCAAGACTGGGGGCATGTTCAAGAAGTTATTGGCGGCGGTCGGCGTCGGTGGCGCCGACGTGGAGACCGAGCTGCACACCCCGGGCGTGCAGCCGGGCGGTCAGGTCCACGGGGTCGTGCGGTTGCGCGGCGGTGAGGTCCCGCAGCAGCTGGACGGCGTGTCGGTCGAGTTCGCGACCCGCGTGGAGCGCGAGGTCAACGACGACGAGGTCGAGTCGGTGCGCGGCTTCGGCCGGCAGCGGGTCGGGGAGGCCGTGGCCCTGCAGCCGGGCCAGGTCGTGGAGCTGCCGTTCCAGGTGACGGCCCCGATGGAAACCCCGATCACGTTCTACGCCGGCCGACACCTGCCGGGCGGTGAGGTCGCGATCCGCACCAGGCTGGAGATCAGCGGCGCGGTCGACGCCACCGACACCGATCCGGTCGGGGTCGGTGCGCTGCCCGCCCAGCACGTCCTGCTGGAGGCGGTGGAACGCCTCGGCTTCCACCTGCACCGGGTCGACTGCGAGGCGGGCCACCTGCGCGGAACCCGCCAGACGCTGCCGTTCTACCAGGAGATCGAGTTCCACGGCTCCCCGAACTACCCACGCCTGAGGCAGCTCGAAGTCACCTTCATCGCAGGCGACGACGGTCTCGACGTGGTGATCGAAGGGGACAAGAAGGCGGGCCTGCTCTCCAGCGGCCGAGACCTCACCAACGTCCTCAACATCGACTACCAGGCGATTCCCCAGGTCGACTGGACGGCCGAGCTGCACAACCACCTCTCACGCATGGGCAGCGGCTGGCTGTGACCCCGGACGGCCGCGGCCCGGCGGGGTCGCGGCCGCTCCGAGAACCGTGCGATCTCGGACATTTCGGCTGTGGTCCCCGAGAGGTTCACCCGAGGATCACGTTGGTGGAACAAGCTTTCGTCGTTCCGACGAGAGGGAGTGGAAAGCGTGTCGAAGTGGGCCGTTTCGGGTGTGGATCGCCGCAGCGTGTTCAAGGCAGGTGGGGTCGGAGCGCTGGCGGTGGCGTTCGGCTCGACCGGGCAGCCGACGGCAGTCGGCGCGGGCGAGACCTCGTTGCGGTTCAACGACAACGGCAAGTTCAAGATCGTCCAGTTCAACGACACCCAGGACGGCCACCGCATCGACCGCCGCACGATCGAACTGATGGAACGGGTGCTCGACAGCGAGAAGCCCGACCTCGTCGTGCTGGTCGGCGACCTCATCAACGGTGACCCGAACACCGAGCTGGAGGCCAAGCAGGCCCTCAACAACATCGTGCAGCCGATGGAGCGCCGCGGTGTGCCGTGGGCCGTGACCTTCGGCAACCACGACGAGGACTCCACCCCGAAGACCGGTTTCGCCGAACCGGACATGCTGGAGTTCTTCCGCGGCTACCCGAACAACGTCAACGAGCTCGGGCCCGAGGGCGTCACCGGCACCGGGAACATGAACCTGCTGATCAACGACTCTCGCGGTGCCGCACCGGCCTTCAACGTCTGGCTGCTCGACAGCGGCCGCTACGCGCCCGAGCAGATCGCGGGTCAGGACTTCGAGGGCTACCCGGACTGGGACTGGCTGCGCGGCGATCAGATCAACTGGTACCTGGACACCTCCGCCGCCCTGGAGGAGCGCTTCGGGTTCCGGGTGCCCAGCCTGATGTTCCACCACATCTGCCTCTGGGAGCACCGGTTCATGTGGTTCGCCAGCGTGGACGGCCGCACCGAGGCCGATCACGCGCGTGCGGTCAAGAAGCACGGCATCACGGGCGAGCGCAACGAGGACGAGTGCCCGGGACCGTTCAACTCCGGGATGTTCTCGGCGATCCAGCACCGCGGTGACGTCAAGGGCGTGTTCGTCGGGCACGACCACATCAACACCTACCAGGGCGACTACTACGGCGTGCTGCTCGGTTACGGGCCCGGCACCGGTTTCGGCACCTACGGGCTCGGCGGCGAGGGCAACCACCGGCTCCGCGGCGCCCGCGTGTTCAACCTCAACGACACGGGCAAGGACGTGACCGTGGAAACCCACAACGTCTTCGCCGCCGACTACGGCATCGACCTCTCCGACACCGACCAGAGCATGGACCCGCTGCCCATGCCCGAAGGCCGCTGACCGAGGCGGTTCTGGTCCGAACCGCCCAAGATCGATGTCGGTTCCGCCCGGACGGTTCAGTTCGCGGTGTGGAGCACGAAACAACCCCGTTTCGGCTGTTTCTCGCGACACCTGGCTAGTGCCCGAGGCGTTCTCGAACTCGTCTCCGGAGGGTTTCGTACTCAGCGTCGAGGCGTCCGCTGCCGGTTGGGCGGGAGACGGCTTCCCCGGGGCCGACGAGCTCGTTGGCGGCGAACTGCTCTCGGGTCAGGTCCAGTTCGAGTCCGTCACCGAGACGGTTCCACCAGTGATAATCGACCCATTCGCCGTCGCGGTGAACCTCTCCTCGCATGAGGACCCCACCGAAGAGATCGTTGAGGACGAGAGCCGTGGTCCCGCACTGACCTCGTGCGGGGTTGTCGGGGCACCAGTCGGGAACGTCTTCCGGAGCACAGGTGTCGCTGCCCCACGAAGCCCGAATCGCACGCTCCACCTCGATCAAAGACCTGAAGACCATGCGATGCAGCATCCCGAAGCCCACCGACAGGGCAGGTGCAACTGAGAGGAGAATCGAGACGAACAGCAACAAGACCCGGCGGGAAATGTCCCGTCGGGTCCTGTTCGTGCTGGTCAGCTGAGCGGAAGCGGCGGGATTCGAACCCGCGGTCGCTCTCGCGACGCTCGCTTTCAAGGCGAGTGCATTCGGCCGCTCTGCCACGCTTCCACGCCGCAGCGTAGCCAACTCCGGGTGGTCGGCCTACAGCCGGTCCGGGGTCATTCGAGGCTGCGGAGGTGGTCGGTGAGGCGGCTGAAGATCGCCGCGAGGGTTTTCTGCTCGTCGGCGTCGAGCAGGTCGATCATGTGGTCGCGGACGCCCTGGACGTGGGACGGGGCGGCTTCGCGCAGCTTGGCCAGGCCCTGCTCGGTGAGGACGGCGAGCACGCCTCGGCCGTCTTGCGGGCATTCCTGGCGGCGGACCAGGCCCTCGCTCTCCATCCGGCGGATCTGGTGGGACATGCGGCTCTTGGAATGCGCGATGCCGTTCGCCAGCTCGCTCATCCGCATCTGCATGTCCGGAGCCTCCGACAGCGAGACGAGGATCTCGTAGTCGGCGATGGACAGGCCGTGCGCGACCTGCAGTTCTCGGTTGAGCCGATGCTCCAGCAGGGCGCTGCCCACGATGTAGGCGCGCCAGGCCGTCATCTCCGTGTCGCCCAGCCAGGGGGTCAGCTGCTCGGTCGCCTCACTCACCCGGTCAGGTTACCGAGCTCTGCGGGGACGCGTGTCCAGGTCGGAAACCTCAGGTTGAAAGTGGAATTCCCGACCTCCGGTTCTCGCGACTAGCATCGAGGCCGAACCAGGGGGTCGATGTGTCGGTCGCGGTCGAGGTCAGCGAGCTGGTCAAGCGCTATCCCAAGAGCCGCGCCAACGCGGTCGACGGGCTGTCCTTCCAGGTGCGGGCGGGCGAGGTCTTCGGGCTGCTCGGCCCCAACGGCGCGGGCAAGACCACCACCGTCGGCATCCTCACCACCAGGGTCGAGCCGACCAGCGGGCGAGCGGTGGTCGCCGGCGTGGACGTCGCCGCGAATCCGGTGGCCGCGCGCAGCAAGGTCGCCGTCGTGCCGCAGCGGGTGAACCTGGACCGCTCGCTGAACTCGCGGCAGAACCTGATCTGGCACGCCACCTACCACGGCGTTCCGCGCGCCGAACGGCATCGGCTGGCCGACGAGCTGCTGGACCGCATGGGCCTGGCCGACAAGGCCAAGGCTCGCGTCGACGACCTCTCCGGCGGTCAGGCGCAGCGGCTGATGATCGCCCGGGCGCTGATCCACAAACCCGAGGTGCTGTTCCTCGACGAACCCTCCACCGGGCTGGACCCGCAGGCCCGGTTGTTCGTCCACGACCGGATCAACGACCTGCGCGACCAGGGCGTCACGGTGGTGCTGACCACGCACGACATGGACGAGGCCGAGAAGCTCTCCGACCGCGTCGGCGTCGTCGACCACGGCAAGTTGCTGACCCTCGACGCACCGGAAGCCCTGATCCGCTCGCTGCCCGGCAGCGGAACCCTCGACGCCACGGTCCTGCCCGACGGCCAGCACCCGGACAAGATCACCGACCTGCTCGCCGAGGTCCGCGGCGTGCACCGGGTCGAGCGGATCAGCGCTGACGATGCCGCTGAGCTGCGGCTCCGGCTCTACGTCGGGTCCGAGCCGGCCGCGCTGCTCGGCCCGATCGCGCAGACCCTGCACGAGCAGCGGATTCCGGTCAGCGACCTGTCGCTGGGCTCGGCGACGCTGGAGGACGTCTTCATCGACCTGACCGGACGGGAGTTGCGATGAGCTCGGCCCGCGCTTTCCTCGCCGTGCTCGGTCGGGACGTCTTCGTCACCGGCCGGGAGCTGCCGAGCTTCCTCGCGCAGGTGCTGGTGCAGCCGGTGGCGCTGCTGTTCATCTTCGGCAAGGTCCTCGGCGAGCTCGGCTACACCCAGCCCGGCTACGCGCAGGTGCTGCTGCCGGGCATGATCGCGCTCAACGCGTTCCTGGTGGCGCTGCAGAACACCTCGTTCCCGCTGGTCCTGGACTTCTCGTACTCGCGGGAGATCGAGGACCGGCTGCTGGCGCCGCTGCCGATCAGCTGGGTGGCGGTGGAGAAGATGCTCTTCGGAGCGCTGCGCGGACTGTTCGCGGCGGTCCTGATGGTGCCGATGGGCGTGTGGATGCTCGGCCGGATCGACTGGGACCTGGGCGGTCTGCCGTTCGCGCTGCTGTGCATGGTGCTGGGGTCGGCGGCGGGCGCCGCGGTCGGGCTGACGGTGGGTGCGGCGGTGCCGCCGAGGCGCATCAACATCATGTTCGCGGTGATCCTGGCGCCGCTGATGTTCACCGGTGCGACCCAGTTCCCGTGGGCGCAGCTGGAGCACCTGCGCTGGTTCCAGGTGCTGTGCGCGATCAACCCGCTGACCTACGTCAGCGAGGGCATGCGCGGCGCACTGCTGCCGGGGATCCCGCACATGGCGCCGTGGGTGTGCGTGCTGGCGCTGCTGTTCGCGACGGCCTTGTTCGGCGCACTGGGGATCAAGTTCTTCCTGCGCCGCGCTCTCGACTAGAGCCGTTGAGGGATCACCTTGCTCAGCGGAGCGAGCTGAGTCCCACACCTGGAACTGCGGCTACCGCCGCAGGCTCGGACTTCTCGAAGCCGTAGCTCGAACGAGGTAAAAGATCCACACCATCAGGTGATCACTGCTCAGTAACGAGGTTCCGGTGGCTCCTCGGAATGCCTGTTTTTGCTGATCAGAGCCCGAATTCTCCTCGCGGACGCTGCGTGGGCCGGTGCGGTGGTGCTGGAACGCCCGGATAGCTTTCCGTCGGCATGTGATCTCTCCGATCAGCTGCCACCTCCGGGCGCCCCAAGGCGTTTCGGCCCGGAGGGCCGCAGCGCCAACGGGCCAGGAGCCGATGATGAGCCTACGTCGCACAGCCGGACGCACCGCGCGGGTGGCGCGGTCGCTGACGGCCGCCTCGCTGGGCTTGGCATGCCTCGCGATGACCGGTTGCGCGGGGGAGGGCGCGCCGGTGGAACGGCCTCCGTACGCCATGGCCAAGGCCGACCTGGGCATGCAGGCCGACTCCACCACGTTCACCGAATTTCCCACCGCCCCCACCGATCCCGCCCCGGGTGGGCTGACGGAGGGGGTCGTGCTGCGGGTGCAGGCCGACGTGGCCGTGCACCAGTCGCCCGGCGGGCCGGTGATCGCGAAGCTGCCCGCCAAGCAGCTGAACAACCCCACGTGGGTCCCGGTGATCGCCGAACAGGGCCGGTGGGCCCAGGTCCTGCTGCCCTCGCGGCCCAACGGCGCCACCGGCTGGGTGCTGGAGGACGACCAGGTCGAACGCGCCCGCACGCCCTACGTGGTCGACGTCGAGATCGACGCGCGGCGGCTGACCGTGCGCCGGGACGGCGCTGTCATCGGCGAGTGGGTGGTCGGCGTCGGGGCGGCGGATTCGCCGACGCCGCGCGGCCGGACCTACATCATGGCCGCGATCGAGGAAACGGTCACCAAGTTCAGCCCGATCATCCTGCCGCTGGGCATCCACTCCAACACCTTCAGCACGTACGGAGGCGGGCCGGGCACTGTCGCGCTGCACGGCTGGCCGGACCCATCGGTCTTCGGCCAGGCCAGCAGCGACGGCTGCGTCCGCGTCCCCGACGACGCGCTGCGCCTGCTGGCAAAGCTGCCACTGGGCACGCTCGTCCACCTGCGGTGACTTCGCCGCGGGTGGAATTCCCCACCAGGAAAAGGAAGAGGAAGCGATCTATGCGCAAGACTGCTTACTTGGCGGGCGCGCTGGCCATGGGCACCGCGAGCATGGTCATCGGCGGCACTCAGGCGTTCGCCGACAGCACCGACAACGACGGCGTCAACGTCGGCAACGACAACAACCTGAGCGTGCTGCCGATCCAGCTGTGCGGCAACAACATCGCGATCCTCGGCGCGGTCGTGCCGGTCGCGTCCCCGCAGAACGTGGTGTGCGCGGCGAACGCTCCGATCGTGGAGGGCCCGAGCGAGCCCCCGGCGGAGGAGCCCACCGAGCCGCCGGCCGAAGAGCCCACCGAGCCGCCCGCCGTGCACCCGCCGCACCAGGTCTCGCCCGGTGAGGAGTCGCTGCCCGAGGCCCCGGCGCCCGTCGCGGTGCAGGGCCACCACGCGGTGACCGGCTGAAGTCCACCCGGATGGATGGGGTGGCCACCTGAACGGGTGGTCCCCTGTCGCTTTTGTAGCGGCTGGCCCGGCCCGCCACTACATTCCGGTGCTGCGTAGATCGCTACGCGTAAGAAGTGCGGTCGTTTCGGCTCAAGCGACCGCATTCGCAGCGGTGGTGGTCGGCGAAGTACTCCCCCTCTCTTCGCCGGCCACCACCGTTGTTCTCCTCCCTCGCGGGAGCGCCGTTGATGAGCCTCAGCCGCCGAAGGACTTCGCGGCGGCCAGGAACGCGTCGTTCTCGTGGGTCTGGCCGATGGTCACCCGGGCGCCTTCGCCGACGAACGCCCGCACCACGACCCGGTTCTCCAGGCAGTGCTCGTTGAACGCGGTGGTGCGTTCGCCGAGCGGGAGCCACACGAAGTTCGCCTGCGTCGCCGGGACCTCGTAGCCCATCGCGACCAATTCGCGATGCACCCGGCCGCGCTCGGCGATCACGTCGCCGCAGCGCCTGCGGAGCTCGTCCTGGGCTTGCAGGGACGCGATCGCGGCGGTCTGGGCGAGAGCGTTGACGCTGAAGGGGATCGTGACCTTGCGCAGCGCCTCGGCGACCTTCACCGGCGCGATCGCGTAACCGGCGCGCAGCCCGGCCAGGCCGTAGGCCTTCGAGAAGGTCCGCATCGACACGACGTTGTCGCGAACCCGGGTGATCTCCACGCCGTCCGGCGCCTCCGCGTCGTCGACGAACTCGAAGTACGCCTCGTCGAGCACCACCAGGACGTCGCCGGGCACGCGGTCGAGGAAGGCGTTCAGCTCGGCCTCGCGCAGCAGGGTGCCGGTCGGGTTGTTCGGCGTGCACACGAACATCAGCCGCGTTGCCGGGGTGATCGCCGCCAGCATCGCTTCGAGGTCCAGGGCGTGCTCACCGGTCAGCGGCACCTTCACCTGCCGGGCCCCGACGACCTGCGTGATGATCGGGTACGCCTCGAACGACCGCCACGGGAAGATGACCTCGTCCTCGGCGGTGCAGGTCGCCTGCACCAGCTGCTCGCACAGCGCGACGGAGCCGCAGCCGACCGCGATCTGCTCGGGCGCGACGTCGTAGTGGGCGGCCAGCGCCTCGGTCAGCGCGCTCACCCCCATGTCGGGGTAGCGGTGGACCTCGGTCGCGGCCTGGTTGATCGCGGTCACCGCGCTGGGCAGCGGCCCCTCGGAGACCTCGTTGCTGGCCAGCTTGATCGAACCGGGAACGGTCCGGCCCGCCACGTAGGGCGGCAACTGCTCCAGGTCGGCACGGGTGCGCACGCTCATCGACATCTCCTACCTCGGTCCGTCAACCAGGACGTTAGTACGACGCCCCTCGCCCCCACACCACCACTGTCCGCTTCCCGCCTCGGCGAAGCGGACAGCCGGGCGCCGATCACGATGAGGTGCTCTTCGATCGAGTGTTGGTCCGTATGGATGACCGTGTTGCTCGATGTTTACCTACCTGTGGTTACCTGCCGGACATGATCCAAACCCGTACCGAGACGATCGCGCTCACCGACGGAACGGGCCTGCGGCTGACCGTCGCCGAGCCCGACAACGTGGTGCGCGGGGGCCTCGTCTTCCTCCACGAGGCGCGCGGAATCACGGAGCGGGTGCGCAAGCTCTGCAGCCTGCTGGCCCAGGAGGGATGGCTCACGGTGGCCCCGCACCTGTACCACCGCGACGGCACCGACGAGCTCGCCGAGGACCAGAGCGAGCAGGAGCAGGTGCGCAAGCTCTCGGGTGAGTCGATCCTCGCCGACTCCGACGCCGCCTTCCTCTGGCTGTCCGACCAGGGAGTTCCCGTCGACCGGCAGGGGATCGTGGGCTTCGACATCGGTGGTTCGGCGGCTCTGGTGGTCGCGTCCAACCGTTCGCTCGGCGCCGCGGTGAGCGTCGGCGGCAGCGGCATCCTCGAACCGCTGTCGGCGGAGCTGCCGCCGCTGGTGGACGTCGCCGGCGAGCTGGCGTGCCCGTGGCTGGGTCTCTACGGCGACGACGTCGAGGCCGGTGAGGTCGACAAGCTCCGCGAGATCACCGACGCCGCCGAGGTCGTCACCGACGTCGTCCGCTACCCGGGCGCAGGTCACCGCTTCGACCTCGACGCGGACGCCGCCGCTGAGGCGCTGCGCCGCGCGCGCAACTGGTTCGACCTGCACCTTCGCTGAGGCGGTGCCCGCCGGGGTGATGTTCGCCCTGGCAGGGAGGGCCTCCGGTGGGTTAGGAAGTAGCCCATGACGACCGCACCGGAGCTGTTGTGGGAACCGAGCCCGGAACGGGTGGCCGCCAGCCGGATGGCCGCCTTCCGCGCTTGGCTGCGCGATGAACGCGGACTCGACGTGTCGGACTACCGCGCCCTGTGGGAGTGGTCGGTGGCCGACCTGCCCGGATTCTGGTCGGCGATCGCGGAGTTCTTCGACGTCACCTTCCACGAGCGCGCCGACGAGGTGCTGGCCGAGGAGGTCATGCCGGGCGCCCGCTGGTTCCCGGGCGCGACGCTGAACTACGCCGAGCACGCGCTGCGCGACGGCGAGGGCAAGGGCGATGAGGACCTCGCGGTGGTCTTCGTGCGCGAGGACGGGCGCAGCGAGGAGATCAGCTACGGCGAGCTGCGCAACCGGGTCTCCGCGGCCCGCTCCGCGCTCGCCGAGCTGGGCGTCGGTGCGGGCGACCGGGTCGCCGCGCTGGCCCCGAACAGCCCGGAGACGCTGGTGGCGTTCCTGGCCAGCGCGAGCCTGGGAGCGACGTGGTCGTCGTGCTCGCCGGACTTCGGCGCCCGCGCCGTGGCCGACCGCTTCGTGCAGATCGAGCCGAAGGTCCTCATCGCCGTCGACGGCTACTGCTACGGCGGTCGGCGCTTCGACGTCCGCGAGACCGTCGACCAGCTGCGCGCGGAGATGCCCGGCCTGGCCGCGACCGTCCTGATCGACTACCTCGGCGAGGAGCACCGGCTGCCGGGCGCGCTGGACTGGTCGGAGCTGCTGGCCGACCACCGGGGCGCGGCGCTGGAGTTCACGCCGGTGCCCTTCGACCACCCGCTGTGGATCTTGTACTCGTCGGGCACGACGGGTCTGCCGAAGGGCATCGTGCACGGGCACGGCGGCATGGTGCTGGAGCACCTCAAGGCCATCGGCCTGCACTGCGACCTGGGCCCGGGGGACCGGTTCTTCTGGTTCACCACCACCGGCTGGATGATGTGGAACTTCCTGATCGGCGGCCTGCTGACCGGAACCACCCTGGTGCTCTTCGACGGCAGCCCCGGCTACCCGTCGCTGTCGGCGCTGTGGGAGCTGGCGGCCCGGTACCGGGTGAACTTCTTCGGCACGTCGGCCCCGTACATCCAGAGCTGCCTGAAGCGCGAGCTGCGCCCCAAGGACGACTTCGACCTCTCGGCGCTGCGCGCGGTCGGCTCGACGGGCGCTCCGCTGACCACCGACGGTTTCCGCTGGGTGGCCGACGCGGTGGGCGCGGACGTGCAGATCGCCAGCGTGTCCGGCGGGACGGACCTGTGCACGGCGTTCGTCGGCGCGAGCCCGGACGTCCCGGTGTGGCTGGGCGAGATCTCCTGCCCGCTGCTGGGCGCCGCGGCGGCCTCCTACGACGAGTACGGCGAGGAGCTGCACGAGGAGGTCGGCGAGCTGGTGCTGACCAAGCCGATGCCGACGATGCCGGTGTTCTTCTGGAACGACCCGGACGGGAGCCGGCTGCGCGAGTCCTACTTCGACACGTTCCCGGGAGTGTGGCGGCACGGCGACTGGGTTCGGATGACCGACCGGGGCTCGCTGGTGATCTACGGCCGGAGTGATTCGACTCTCAACCGCGGCGGCATCCGGATGGGCACCGCCGAGTTCTACCGCGTGGTGGAGGGCTTCGAGCAGATCGCCGACTCCTTGGTGATCGACACCTCCGGTGCTGGCGAAACCGACGGCGAACTCCTGTGCTTCCTGGTCCTTGCCGAGGGGGTGGAGCTCCAGGACGTCATCGGCGAGCTGAAGGCCGCGCTGCGCACCGAGCTCTCGCCGCGTCACGTGCCGAACCGCTTCATCGTCGTCGACGAGGTCCCGCGCACCTTGAACGGCAAGAAGCTGGAGGTTCCGGTGAAGAAGATCCTCGCCGGCACCCCGCCGGAGCGGGCCGTGAGCCGCGACGCCCTCCAGAACCCGGCATCGCTGGATCCGTTTGTGCAGCTCAGCAACACTGCGAGGGAGTGAACGGAGGATTAAGGGACCCCCCTGTTCGAGGGCGCTGAGGGGGTGTGTAAAGTTTTCTCCGGTGGCCGCGAAGGACGCCGGGAGGCTTCGCCTAGTCTGGTCTATGGCGCCGCACTGCTAATGCGGTTGGGGGTTACGCCCCCTCCCGGGTTCAAATCCCGGAGCCTCCGCAAGGGCCCTACCCTAGGGTGGGACCCGACAATTGAACAAGCGCCCGTAGCTCAACGGATAGAGCATCTGACTACGGATCAGAAGGTTTGGGGTTCGAATCCCTACGGGCGCACGTCTGGTCGAGACAGCAGAAACCCCCTCTCGCAGGGGGTTTCTTGCTGTCCTGGAGCGTCTGGTCAGAACGGTGGTCGGGTGGTGGCGATTTCGTACGCCGTGACGTTCACCTCTCGCATCTCGACGCCCGTGTCGGGGGCGTCGGCTCGTTCGCGCCAGGCTTCGATGGCGTCCCAGGACTCCCAGCGCTCGTAGTTGTTCACCCGGCCCGGGGTCACCGGGTCGGCGGTGATCGCGACGTCGAGGCATCCAGGGGCCTTGCGGGCGCGCTCGACGAGGTCGCGGTGCGCTTCGACGAACGCGTCCCGCTCGTCCTCGTCGACGGTCAGGTGGCCAGCGATGATCCACATCTGCGCTCCAGGGTCGAACCGAACAGGTTCCTGGAGTGACCGATCCGCGGTCTGGAAATCATCGGTCGGGGGTCAGGAAGCTTCCCGTGCGCGTTGGAGGATGCGCAGGGCGCCGATCTCGGCGACGTTCTTGGTGAGCTCGACGTTGACCCAGCCGGCCACGTCGCCGAGGGTCATGGCTGCGCCCCAGGGGAGTTGGGCAGTCAGGTCCGTTGAGTCGAGGTCGGAGTCGGTCATGCCGACCAGGCGTTGCCGCCACCGGTCGTGGAGGTCGCGCAGCCACCCCACCGCGTCGCGCGCGTTGCCGGGCCAGTGCTTCACGGCGCGCATCGCCTGAGCGTCCCCGTCGAGGCAGTCCAGCACGGTCGACCACCAGTACCCGATGTGCCAGGTGATCCAGCCGATCGTGACCGCGGGAACCGGATCCGGTTCCGTCTCGGCGAAATCGGCGATCCAGTTGCCGCTCTCGTCGGGCCGGACCGTCCAGTGGTGATCGGCGGGCGCCCACAGGCACTGCGCGTCGCTGAGCCCCTCGGCGTGGTGCTCGAACAGCGCCCACGTGATGTCGAGCTGGCGGAGCAGCAGTTCAACCCTCGCGACCGGCATGCCCGGATGCTCCCACCGCCAGCGGATCGGCGCGATCGTATTACCGGTCGGTCCGGAAGGACTCGGCGATGGTCCGGGTGATCGCGTCGACCGCCGGGGAGCGCCACCTCCGCTCGTCGAGCACGAACGCCAGCGGTGCGTCGGGACGCGCGTGGGGGAGGGCTCGCAGGCGGTGGTTCCGGAGGGCGTCGGCGCACGCCACCTCCGGCAGGACCGAGAGGCCGAGGCCGGCTTCGGCGCACGAGCGAGCGGCTTCGATGCTGCCGAACCGCGTGATCCGCGGCCGGATCGGGCTGTGCCGTTCGAGTTCGCGCACGAACTCGTCGCTGTAGCCGCACCCCTCTTCGAGCAGGAAGTAGGAGTGCTCGGCCAGTTTCGGCCAGGTCATCTCCTCCCGGGTGCTCGGATGATCCGGGGCGGCGACCAGCTCGATCGGCTCGGTCCCGACGGGCAGCAGGCTGAGCGGTCGCGGAGCCGCCGCGCGGTCGAGGATCAGCCCGAGCCCGAAGCGTCCTTCCAGCACCCCCTGGAACGTCTCGCGGGTTCCGGCGGGGATCAGGTGGACCGCGATCCCGGGGTGCTGCCGCCGCAGCGCCGCGACGGCCTTCGGGAGGCGGTAGGCGCAGACCGACTCGGGTGCGCCCACGACGACCTCGCCTGCGGGCTCCGTGGAAGCGGTGTTCTCGATCAGCCTGCGCTCGGCGTCGAGGACGGTGCGCGCGTGGTCCACGGCGCGCTGACCGGCGTCGGTGAGCCGGGCGCCGTCGGGAAGGCGGTCGAGCAGGCGGGCGTCGAGGGCCTTCTCCAGGGCTTTGATCCTGCTGGTCACCGTCGACTGGACCAGGTTCAGCTCCGCTGCGGCGGCCGTGAAGCTCTCGTGACGCGCCACCGCGAGGAACGTGCGCAGCAGATCGGTGTCCACGCCCCAAGCCTATCGACTTGCTCGATCGGCGCCATCGAAATCCATCGTTTGAACGAATGGGGGAGCTGGTGGACAGTGGACGCATGGCTGACATTCACCGCTATGCCGCGTTCACCTCGACCCCCACCGGCGGCAATCCGGCCGGGGTGGTGCTGGACGCGAGGGGGCTGGACGAGACCCGGATGCAGCAGATCGCCGCCGAGGTCGGCTACTCGGAAACCGCGTTCGCCTTCCCCACCGGGCCGCGGCGCTTCGACCTGCGCTTCTTCAGCCCGCTCGCCGAGGTCGCCTTCTGCGGGCACGCCACCGTCGCCACTGCGGTCGCGCTCGCCGAGCGCACCACGACCGGCGATCTCCACTTCGACACCCCGGCGGGTGAGATCGCGATCAGCACCGGCACCGACTCCTCCGGCGCCGTCCGAGCGGGCCTGCGCAGCGTCGCCACGACCAGCCGCGCCGCCACCGACGTCGAGGTCCGGGAAGCTCTGAAAGCGCTGCGGTGGAACGACGACGACCTCGACGGCGCCCTCCCGCCGCACGTCGCCTTCGGCGGCAACGAGCACCTGGTCCTGGCCGTGCGCACCCGGGAACGCCTGGCGGACCTGGACTACGACTTCGACGCGCTCACAAAGCTGATGCTGGAGCGGAACTGGACCACGCTCCAGCTGGTGTGGCGGCAGGACGACGAGGTCTTCCACTCCCGCAACCCGTTCCCGGTCGGCGGTGTGGTGGAGGACGCGGCCACCGGTGCCGCGGCCGCCGCCCTCGGCGGCTACCTGCGCGCCCTCGGCCACGTGACCGAACCCCGCCGACTCGCGGTGATCCAGGGCGAGGACATGGGACGCCCGAGCCACATCACCGTGGACGTCAGCCCCGACGACCCCCGCGTGACCGTGACCGGCGGAGCGGTCCCGATCCCGCTGGACTGAGCCGGGTTCAGGGGCGTCGCTTAGCTGTTGATCGACGCGGAGACCTCCGAGTTCAGGAGGTCTCCGCGTCGGCGCGATCAGTTGTCGTCGCCGCCGTCCTCCTGCTCCTGGCCGCCGTCCTCTTGCTGCTGCTGGTCGCCGTCTTGCTGCTCCTGCTGGTCCTCCTGCTGCGGGGGCTGGGCGAAGTCGCAGCCGGCGGTCGCGCCGAGCGCGAAGACGGCGCCGGCGACGGCGGTGACGATCCGGATTGTCGAGTTGCGCATAACTGGACGATACGGGCGACCGCGACGATTCGTCATGCCACCTGCGGAACCGGGGTCGCGGAGGAGCCGACCGCCATGCCCGAAATCCGCCAGCGGTCGGGTTCGCGGCGCCGCACAGTGGTGGTCATGGAGCTGAACATGGGTGAGAAGGTCTGCGTGATCACCGGCGGTAGCAAGGGGATCGGACTCGCGACCGCGTCCGTGCTGGCGGGCGAGGGGGCGCACGTCGTGGTGGGTGCGCGGAACGCCACGAAGGAGTTGGAGCAGTTGTGCGCCGAGCGCTCGGTGACGTTCGTCCCGGTCGATCTCGCCTCGCCGGGCGGAGCCGCCGAGCTGATCGACGTCGCCGTCGGCCGGTACGGCGGGCTGGACGTCCTGGTGAACAACGTGGGCGCGAGCGAACCTGCAGCGTCGATCAACGACTTCACCGACGAGCAGTGGCAGCGGATCTTCGACGTGACCCTGTTCAGCGCGGTCCGGGCCGTGCGCAGCGCCGTGCCCGCCATGCGCGGCCGGGAGGGAGCCGCGATCGTCACGATCGGCTCGCTGAACACCAGGCTGCCAGCGGGCATGATCGCGCCGTACTGCGCGGCGAAGGCGGCGCTGGGCAACTTCACCAAGGCCGTGGCCGAGGAGCTCGCACCCGCGATCCGCGTCAACACGGTCTCGCCCGGACCGGTGCGCACCCCTATGTGGACGGACCCGGCGCGTTCGCGGACGTGTTCGCGGATCAGGCGAGCACCACGCGGGACGACGTGATGGGCCGGCTGCTGCCCGAGATGATGTCGATCTCCAGCGGCCGGATCAGCGAACCGGAGGAGATCGCCGACCTCGTCGCCTTCCTGGCCTCACCCCGCGCGGCGAACATCACCGGCGCCGACCACATCATCGACGGAGGCATGAACAAGACCGCCTGACCACAACGGCGCTGCGGACCCCTCACCAGCCCCGCATCTCCGTTCTCTCCGGTCGAGTGCCTTTCGGGCTCCACGTGCTCACCGCTCGATCGGGCTAAACGCAAGCCCCTTCGTTGGAGCTTCAGCGCGCGCACGTCGCTCGAGCGGGGGTTTTCGCGGGTCGGGGGATGCGGGTGGCGAGGAGGGCTGCTGCCAGGCACAAGGCTCCGGTGGCCGGCCAGAGGAGGGCGTAGGTGCCGGTGAGGTCTCGGGCGAGGCCGCCGAGGAGCGCGAGGGCTCCGGCGCCGAGCTGGTGGGCGACGCTGATCCAGCCGAAGGCGATCGGGCCGTCGGCGCCGTAGAGCTCCCGGCACAGGGCGATGGTCGGCGGGACCGTGGCCACGTCGAGCAGGCCGAACACCACCACGAACGCGAGCATCCCGGGCTGCACGGAAGGCCCGAACAGGCCGGGGAGCAGCATCAGCGAGACCCCGCGGAGCGCGTAGTAGGTGGTCAGCAGCAGACGCGGGTTCATGCGGTCGGTGAGCCAGCCGGAGCCGACCGTGCCCAGCACGTTGACCACGCCGATGACCGCCAGCAGCGAGGACGCGACGCCGGTCGGCATCCCGTGGTCGTGTGCGGCCGGGGTGAAGTGGGTCCACATGATGCCGTTGGTCGACGCACCGCACACCGCGAAAGTGCTTGCCAGCAGCCAGAACGCGCCGCTGCGCAGCGGGAGGGCGCGCACCGCGCGGGTCACTGACGCGGGCACCGACGGCGGTTCCGGGTGCGTCGCGCCGTAGGGGAGCAGGCCGACGTCGGCGGGACGGTCCCGCAACACGGCCCAGGCGAGCGGGGTGACCAGCAGCGCGACCGCGACCAGCGCGCCGGTGGCCGCGTGCCAGTCGAAGTCGGCCAGCAGCGAGAACACCGGCAGCAGCGCGAACTGGCCGAACACCGTGGCGGCGGTGAGCAGGCCCGCCACCAGGCCGCGCCGGGCGGCGAACCAGCGGTCCGCCACCAGCGCGGCGAACGTCGTGGCCAGCGCGCCGCAGCCGGTGCCGACGAGCACTCCCCAGCCCAGCACGAACTGCCACGGCGCGGTCATCGCGGTCGTCAGACCCGCGCCCGAGGCGATCAGCAGCAGGGCGGCGGTGACCATCCGGCGCATGCCGAAGCGGTCCATCGCGGCGGCGCCGAACGGCGCGGTCAGCCCGTACAGCACGAGGTTCACCGAGGCGGCCGCGCTGATCGTGCCGTGCGGCCAGTCGAACTCGTGGTGCAGCGGCGTCACCAGCAGTCCGGCGGTCGTGGCGCAGGCGCCGGCTCCGATGATCACCAGGGCGGTCACCGCAGCGACCCACCAGGCTCGATGAACAGGCATGCCCCCCACCGTGCGATCCGGGGGCGCTCGCGACGAGTGGCCTGATGGCCAACATGTGAAAGGATCGGGCCATGTCCACTCGGGTGGCGGTGCTGGTCCGCGACGGCGTGATGCCGATGGAGCTCGGCCTGGTCCACCAGCTGTTCGGCAGCGCTCGCTCGGCCTGCGGCGAACCGCTGTACGAGGTCGTGACCTGCGCGATCGTGCCCGGCGTGATCCGCACCGACGCGGACTTCCCGATCCACGTCGAGCGCGGCCCGGACGCGCTGGCCTGCGCGGACACGGTCGTCCTTCCCGCCAGCCACGAGCCGGACGAGACCGAGACGGAGGGGCGGTTGCCATCCGCCCTGGCAGCCGCGCTCGCGCGGATCCCCGAGGGAGCCCGGATCGCGTCGATCTGCACGGGCTCGTTCGTGCTGGGCGCGGCCGGGCTGCTCGACGGCAGGCGGGCGACCACGCACTGGAAGTCCTGCGATCACTTCCGCCGGCTGTTCCCGCAGGTCGAGCTGGTTCCGGACGTGCTCTACACCGACGACGGGGATGTGCTGACCTCGGCGGGGGAGGCCTCAGGGATCGATCTGTGCCTGCACCTGATCCGCCGCGATCACGGAGCGGCGGTGGCCAACGAGGTCGCGCGCACCACGGTCGTCCCGCCTCACCGGGAGGGCGGTCAGGCGCAGTACATCCGTCGTCCGGTCCCGGAGCCGCAGGTCTCGACGACCGCGCGGGCGCGGGCGTGGGCGCTGGAGCACCTCGACCGGCCGCTCGCGCTGCGCGAACTCGCGGCGCAGGACTCGTTGAGCGTGCGCACCTTCACCCGTCGTTTCCGAGACGAAGTCGGCATTTCTCCGCTGCAATGGCTGACCCGACAACGGGTGGAGCGAGCGCGGCAACTATTGGAGGAAACCGACCTCCCGGTCGAAAAAATTGCATGTGATTCAGGATTTGGAACAGCTGCGTCGCTGCGCCAGCACCTGCAAAGCGAACTGGGTGTTTCCCCGAGCGCCTACCGCGCGACATTTCGCGGCGTGCCCAGGTCCGACCCGAGGTGAGGCCCCGCCGGGTGTGGCCGGCGGGGCCTCGGTTCGCGAGCGGGTCAGCCGATGATGCCTGCGTTGATGATGGAGTTGTCGTTGTCGTTCACAGTGGTGTCCCAGTCCCACCAGTTGCAGGAGTAGTGGACGCACTTCCCGTGGCCACCTCCGCGCGCCTCCATGTCGCCTGCGGAGGCGAGGCCTGCTCCGGCGAAAGCGAGCGGCAGGATGAACGCACCGACGACAATGGGACGAAGCAGCGAGCGCATAATTGCCTTCCTTCCAATTCGGCTTGCCCGGGGGTATTTCTGGATCAGGCTGACCCGGAATCGGGCAAAACAAGGTGTACCTGCCGGACCCCCGCGCTGCAGATGCTCCGACGGGGTCTTCACCGAAAAGTGTTCCGCCTCGTGAATCGTTGCCCGTCGCAACTCAATTCATCCGGCGAAAGGGTGACTTCCACGCGTTCATCACCTTGAGTGTTGAAAGCGAATCCAAAAGGGTGGTCTGCGGTGACACCGCGCTGCTGCCGCCGCAGGTCGCCTCGCGCCAGTCGTACAAGGATTCGCCTGACGGTGGTGTTCAGGATTGGGCGACGTCGGCCGCGGATCCGCCGGTGATCCGCAGCAGCTCGGCGAAGTTCGTCGGGAACATCGCGTGCTTGCTGCCGGCCCCCGCCCAGACCGTCGGATGCGCGGCCAGCGCGCGGTCCACCACCGTCCGGATCGGCTGCGGATGCCCCACCGGCCCGACGCCGCCGACCGGCTGACCGGTCGCCTCCGCGACGAACTCCGGACTGGCCCGCCGGATCTTGCGGACCCCGAGCGACCGCTCCAGACCTCGCGTGTCGACCCGGTGCGCGCCGCTGGCGATCACCAGCAGGGGATCGCCGTCAGCGGTGAACACGAGGCTGTTGGCGATCGCCCCGACCTCGCAGCCCAGCTGCTCGGCGGCCGCAGCGGCCGTGGGCACCTCGGTGTCGAACTCGACGACCGCGCCCTCGGCGCCGAGGGCGCGCAGCCGTTCGGTGAACGCATCCGTCATGTTGTTCATGCCGCGCAGACTATTGATCTGCGCGGCACGACGGCCAGCGGGTTTCACCGCAGCCGCAGCGGGAGTTCGCTGACGCCGGTCATGTTCGGGCTGGGCAGGAACCGCGGGGCCCGGTCCGGGTCGGTGCGCAGCCGCGGGAAGCGGTCCAGCAGGAGGTTCAGGGCGACCTTGCCCTCCAGGCGGGCCAGCGGAGCGCCCAGGCAGAAGTGGATGCCGCGACCGAAGCCCAGCTGCGGGTTCGGGTCGCGCGTCACGTCGAAGACGTTCGGGTCGGCGAACTGCCGGGGATCGCGGTTGGCCGCGGCGATCCACAGCAGCAGCATCTGATCGGCCGGGATGCGCACCCCGCCGAGCTCGGTCTCCTCGGTGGTCACCCGCGACACCGCCGCGAACGGGCTGAGGAACCGCAGCGACTCCTCGATCGCCGCCGGAACCCTCGACCGGTCGGCCCGCACCATCGCGCACTGGTCCGGGTGCGCGTCCAGGCACAGCAGCGCGTTCCCGAGCAGCATCGTGGTGGTGATGTGCCCGGCCACCAGCAGCACCATGCCGAAGTTGGTGATCTCGGCGTCGGTGAGCCGGACGCCGTCCACCTCGGCCTCGACCAGCTTGCTCAGCAGGTCCTCGCGGGGCTTGGCTCGGCGTTCGCGGACGTGCTCGGTCAGGTAGTTCGCGAGCTCCCCGACCTGCTCCATGGCCGAGGCGAAGTACGCCTCGTCCTCGGGCGAGCGGTCCTTGATCGAGACCTTGTTGGTGGAGTTGAACATCCCGTCGACCCACCGCTTGAACTTGTCGCGGTCGCCGGCGGGAACCCCGAGCAGCTCGGCGATGACGATCACCGGCAGCGGGTAGGCCAAATCGGCCACCAGCTCCGCTCGGTCCTGCATCTGACCCAGCAGCTCGACGGTGATCTCGGCGATCCTCGGCTCCAGGTCGGCCACGACCTTCGGGGTGAAGGCGTGGCTGACCAGCTTCCGGAGCTTCTGGTGGTCCGGCGGGTCCAGCTGCGTCAGGTTGCCCTCGGAGAACCCGCGCGCCTCCGGGACCAGTCGTTGGGTGTGGGAGGAGAAGGTCGCCGGGTCGCTGAGCGCCCGCAGGATCTCCGGGTACCCGTGGACCTCCCACATCCCGGTCGCTTCGTCGTAGCCGACCTCGCGGTCCGGCCGTTGGCCGCGGAGCCAGAACTGCGCGGCGTTGATCCCCCAGGTGTCGGCCAGTGCGGTCATGTCGTGCCCCCGATCGCGGCCGGTCAGCCGCGTTGTTGTGGTGTGTAGATCCACTCCCGGAACTGCGCGTTGAGCTCGTCGAAGAGGTTCCCGATCTCGTCGGCGACGATCGCCAGCGACTCGGGATCGGGGTCGCCCGCCGGCTCGAACGCGTTCCGGATGGTGTGTTCCAGCGCCCGCGCCTTGGCCTCGTGGTCGAGGGCGGCGAACTCCGGGTTGATGTTGTCGGTGAGGTGGAAGCCGGTCGCGGTGGCGACGACGGCCATGTAGACGTCCGGCACGTCGTCGCGCAGCAACCGGTGCTTGAAGATCAGCTCGCGGTAGCGGTCGCCGAAGCGCTGGGTCTGCCCCTGGTGCGCGGACTGCTTCATGCTGCCCAGCAGCTCGGTGTCGCCGGTGACGAGCGCCTTCATCAGCGGATCGCGCATGGCGGCCAGGAAGCTGCGGGCGAAGAACCGGTGCGGCAGGACCTCGGTCGGATCGGCCCGGAACGCCTCCACCAGGCCGTTGAGCACGCCGATCGACTCGCGCATGATCAGCGCCTCGAACAGCTGCTCCTTGGTGCGCCAGTGCAGGTAGACGGTGCCCTTGCCGATCCCGGCGCGGCGGGCGATGTCGTCGATGGTGACCTTGCGGTAGCCCAGCCGGACCATCAGCTCGGCGGCCGCATCGAGGATGCGGTTCGCCCGGTCGGTGGGCTGCGTCATTCGGCTACCTCCGTGACTCGTTGACCAGAATTTCAAATCTGGTCATCAGGTCACTTCAAGATAGACCCGTGGTCGAGCGCGCGCAAGGGTCACCTGGACGAGTTAATGGCCCTGCCCCAGCGGGTGTTGCGTCGAGCAGGAACCGACGATCGGGCTTAGCTTCGCCGGGGGCCTCAACGATGCTTTTCACGAGGCACGGGAAGGAGCACCATGGGCTTCGGAGACTTCAAGGACAAGCTGCAGAACCTCGGTCAGGAGCACGGCGACAAGGTCGAGCAGGGCATGGACAAGGCCGGTGACGCGGCCAAGAACAAGTTCGGCCACGAGGACCAGGTCGACCAGGCCGTGGAGAAGGGCAAGGGCTTCGTCGGCGGAGACCAGGAAGAGCCCCCGCCGCCCGGCCAGTAGGACAACTCGAAGCATCGGCGCTGCGGCCCAGGCTGGCGGCGGGACCAGGCGAGAGCCGTCCCGACCAGTGGTCGGAGTGCACCATAGAAGAGGTCGCCCCCACGCACAGGGCGACCTCTTCTTCGTGCGTATGAATCCGGTGGTCCCTCTGCCTGGCGGTGCGGGTGGCGGAACCTGAGCGGCTCCGTGGTCTCCGTGCGCCGCTCCTTGAGTATGTGATACGCGGCGTCACGGCGTACTCGCCACGAAGCCGCTCAGAACCCGCGGCGGTGCGAGTTGCTCAGGTGGGGCACGGAGAAAGCACCTCCGGCGCTTGCCTGACGGTCTCAGCCCACTGGCACCTGGGTGGTTGCTTGGTCTTCTTCGATGGCTGTGACTCGGCCGCCGAGTTCGCCGAGGTCTCGCAGGCGGGAGAGGGCTTCTGGGCGGAGGCGGACCGTCGAGGTCGTCGTGCCCTCGCCGGTGGCCAGGGCGTCGAGGCGCTTCCGGGCTTCGTGGCCCGAGTCCAGTGTGGACTTGAGGCCGCCGGTGGAGGCGAGGGAACCGCGGGTGGCGCCCAAGCGGCCCAGGGCGTCGTCCACGGCGTCGAGCAGGGCGGCCTTGTTGCCCTCGGTCATGGCGCGCACCAGCTCCGGGTTGCTGCCCGCGACCCGGGTTCCGTCCCGGAACGAGCCCGCCGCCAGCGACAGCGCGAGCGGGCCACCGTCCGCGCCGACCGTGGCGAGGATCGCCGCGAACAGGTGCGGGAGGTGGGAGATCCGGGCCACCGAGTCGTCGTGCGCCGCGGCGCCGGTCGGGACCACGTGGGCGCCGCAGTCCAGTGCCAGCTGAGCGGCCTCGCGCCACGCGTCGATCGTGGTGGCCTCCTCGATGGTCACCGCCCAGGCCGCGCCCCGGAACAGCTCCGCCGAGCCGGCCGCGAAGCCCGAGGCCGAAGTTCCCGCCATCGGGTGGCCGCCGGCGTAGCGGGCGTTCGGCACGAGCTTGCGGACCTCGAAGTCGACCGGGTCCTTCACGCTGACCACGTCGGTGAGCCAGGCGCCCGGGTGGATCTCGGCGATCTTGCGCAGCACCTCGCGCAGCGCGGTCAGCGGCACCGCGACCACCACCAGCGCGTCCTCCTGCTTGGCCCGGCGCAGCGCGGTATCGGTTTCGAGCACCTCGAAACCGTCGTCGCGGGCTGCTGCGGCATCCGCCTCCGACGCGGTGGCACCCCACGCGGGGCGCCCGGCGCCGGACGCGGCCCGCAGCACGGATCCGCCGATGAGTCCCAGTCCGATCACGCACACGGCACGCATCCGTCCATCCTGCCCGACGGAGCCGCATCGCACGCACCCGGTTGAGCGCTTTCCGTCCCCTGATGGATACGACAATCGCAATAGTGCTTTCGGGTGGCCTTCGTACGCTTTACGGTGTCTCCATGACGGTGCAGGAGCCGGTCGCAGGCTTCGCCGTCGCCGTGGTCCGGGAAGACGGGCGGTGGCGGTGCAGCGCGATGGACAACTCGGTGCTGACCGGCCTGGACGCCTCGATCACGGCGTTGCGCGAGCTGCGTTCCACCGGCGCGGTGTTCGGAATGTGCAATGTGGACGACGAGTTCTTCGTGCTGATCCGGCCGGTCCCGGGGGGTGTGGACCTGCTGCTGTCCGATGCCGCTGCGGCGCTGGACTACGACATCGCCGCGGACGTGCTCGACCTGCTGCGCGTGGACGCTCCGGATGAGGACGACGAGGAGGTGTGGCCGGAGGGCAACCTCGCGGTCCTGTCCGACCTGGGGCTTCCCGAGGGCGAGCTGCTGGTCATCATCGAGGAGGTCGACCTCTACCCGGATGAGCAGCTGGAGATGATCGCCCAGCGCTGCGGGTTCGGTGACGACTTCTCGAAGCTGTTGGAGAACATGTACCGGTGAACACCACCGAGGCCCGCGCCGGCGACGTCGAGCTGGTGCGGGCCGCGCTGCGGGTGGCCGCCGACGCGCCGTCCACGGGCGACGTGCCCATCGGCGCCGTCGTCGCCGACGCCGAAGGCCGGGTGCTGGCCGAGGCCTGCAACCGGCGCGAAGCCCACGGCGACCCCACAGCGCACGCCGAGGTCCTCGCCCTGCGCGCCGCCGCCCGGGCCCACGGCGACGGCTGGCGGCTGGAGGGCTGCACCCTCGCGGTCACCGTCGAACCGTGCACGATGTGCGCCGGAGCGCTGGTCCTGTCCCGCGTGGCCAGGATCGTCTTCGGCGTGTGGGAGCCGCGGACCGGGGCCGTCGGCTCGCTCTGGGACGTCGTCCGCGACAACCGCCTCAACCACCGCCCGGAGGTCGTCGGCGGCGTCCTCGCCGACGAGTCGGCAGCCCTCCTCGATTCCTTCTTCGCCACCCGCCGCAACACCCCTCCCGGGGGCTGAGGCCTGCGTCCGGAGTCGCACCCCCGATGGCCAGGGGCGACGGCTCCGGAGCGCGCCGGGTCGACCCCCTGTGCGGGGCGTGAGGGGGCGGCCGGTAGCCTTATCGGCGGTAGCGTGTCCGAGCGGCCTAAGGAGCGCGCCTCGAAAGCGCGTGTGGTTAACAGCCACCGTGGGTTCGAATCCCACCGCTACCGCTCGCAAGGGCCGGTCCCCTCGGGGACCGGCCCTTCTGCATGTCCGGACCTGTGCCGCTCACCGCCGACTAGGACATCGTGCACGTCAACGCCGAGTTCCCCGGCCAGATCAGCGACCACGACCCGCAGGTCGTCCGGCTCCGCGCCGCGGGATGACCTGACGGGTGGCGGGGTTCCAGCCGGAACCTCGCCACCCGCGGGGGGTCAGGGCACGATGTTCTGGTTCAGCCGGAAGAGGTTGTGCGGGTCGTAGCGGCGCTTGGTCTCGGCCAGGCGGTCGTAGTTCTCGCGGTAGTTCGCCTTGATCCGGTTCTGGTCGTCGGCGGCCATGAAGTTGACGTAGCCGCCCTCTTCGGAGTGCGGAGCGGTCGCGGCGTAGTAGTCGCGCACCCAGCTGATGTTCGCCTCGTTGTCGGCGGGATCCGGCCACATGCCAGCGATGACGGTCGCGAAGCTCGCGTCCCGGTAGGCGAAGGCCGTCTCGCCGGGCGCGACGCGGTGGCAGGCGCCGTTGATCGGGTAGATGTGCACGGTCGAGTTCACCACCGGAACCCGAGGTCCGTGCTGGAGGTGCGCGGCGATCATCTCGTCGCTGAGCTCGGTGGCGAAGTTGGCCTTCCAGTAGTGCTGCAGGCCTGGCGGGACCAGTGCGTCGAAGGCGGCGTTGAGCGCGGGGTAGGGCATCGGGCCGACGTGTTCGGCGGCCACGGGTGCCAGGTCGCGCAGCGCGGCCACGGCCGCCGGTCCTTCCTCGACCGGCCCCGACCAGCAGGTCACCACCGCAACGTGCGGGATGCCGTGCCGCTGCTCGGGGATGAACGGCAGCGGCGGGGCGATCTGGAAGGCCGGGAACGCGCCGAGCTGCTCGGGCGCGTCGGCGATCAGGTCGCGGAAGCCGCGCAGCACGTCTCCCGCGTGTTCCAGGTCGAAGAAGATCGGCCCGCCGTAGATCTCGCTCACCGGGCTGAGCCGGTACTCGAACGACGTCACCGCGCCGAAGTTGCCGCCTCCGCCGCGAAGCGCCCACAGCAGGTCGGTGTTGTGCTGCTCGTCGGCCACCACGACGTCGCCGGAGGCCAGCACGACGTCGGCGGAGATGAGGTTGTCGCAGGACAGGCCGAGCCCCCGCGCCAGGTACCCGATCCCGCCGCCGAGCGTGAGCCCGCCGATCCCGGTGGTGGAGATGATGCCGCCGGTGGTCGCCAGCCCGTAGGCGTGCGTGGCCGCGTTGAAGTCGCCCCAGGTCGCGCCGCCCTCCGCGCGCGCGGTCCGGCGCTCGCCGTCGACGCGCACGCCGCGCATCCCGGACAGGTCGGCGACCACGCCGCCCTCGCAGGTGCCGAAGCCGGGCACGCTGTGACCGCCGCCGCGCACCGCCAGGTCGACGCCGTTCTGCCGCGCGAAGGTGACCGCGGCCCGCACGTCCCCGGCGTTGGCGCAGCGCACCACGGCGGCGGGGTGCAGGTCGATCATCGCGTTGTGGACCCGCCGGGCTGCCTCGTAGCCGGCGTCCGGTGGTGTGATCACCGGCCCGCGGACCTGTTCCCGCAGTTGTTCGATCGTCATGCCCACGACAGCCGCCCCCGCTCCGCTCCTGCGCGTTCGCCTCGATCGCACCGTGCGACACCTGCGGTGCCCTGCACAGAGACGTTTGGCCCGGAAAGGGGGGAGAAAACGAGAAAGAGCCCCGAACCAGCTGGTCCGGGGCTCTTCGCGAGCGGAGGATACGGGATTCGAACCCGTGAGGGCTATTAACCCAACACGATTTCCAATTCCACTCCCAGGGGTATCAGGAGGTATCTCGCGATCCAAAGACGCTGGTGAGAGGTATGGCTGGGGCAGTGGGGGGCAGTTGATCCGGCCTGAGACTGAGACGAAAACTGAGCCGAAGATGACCTCGCTCAGATCGCCTGTGGTTGCCCCGGGGTCCAAGGACGCGGACCCCCCATGTTCAACGCCTCTACGGCGATCTCAGCAGGCCGTGAGAAGGGCTCTACGCGCGGATGGCTCCGGTGGCGATCGAGTCGGCTCCTGCCTGGTTCGGGGTTAGACGTTCTTCTGGCGGTCGGCACGTCGGGCTGCGTCAAAATGCCGCTTCTCTGCCACCAGGTGCTCTTGAAGAACGCCAGATCCGTAAGCGGCACGAGCAGCGGCGTCTGCCTTTGCCACGGCTGCGCATGCCTTGGCGCTGATCGAGCGTGCGGAAGCGCTGGAGGAAAACAGCAGGCGGCGGTAACAGTCAAAGCCCCTGTTCCCGCCCGGATTTCGTGGCGAGAGCAGGGGCTTTCACACCTCGCGTCACGCTCGCTGGATGCCGCGCAGCTGCTCGAGGTAGGCGTCGGCTTCCGGTTCACCCTCGTACTGATTCTTGAGCACCTGAGCCAGATCCTGCGAGTGCATGGCCAAGGAGGGCAGCGACTTTCGGTCTCCTTCGAGTGCCCGCCGACCATAGCCGATGGCCTCGTCGAGGTTGCCCTCCCTGGCCGCCACAACTCCGAGCGTGACCTGCGCTTCCGCGATCCGCATCGGCCACCGTTCGTGGCCTTGGAAATCGGTGCTAGCTCGGATCACTTCCTCGGACAGCTCACGGGCCAGGCGGTTCTCTCCGACCTGGCGGTAGCAGTCCATCGCGTAGAAGTCGTATTTCGACGGATCGACCATGAAGTGGTTCTCGACGTTGTCGGGGTACGGCATGCCGTCGAGAAGAACGCGGCCGTGCTCAAGGGTTTTCAGCATCTCGTCGCCTCGTCCCATGCGCGCAAGCGCCTTGGCTTTCTGGGCAACAAGCTGGACTGACACGCTGTGGCTACCCGCCGCGGCTTCGCCGGCATCCGCTGCCGCGATAACGCCACGGTAGTCGCCGGACGTCAGAGCGAACCAGGCGCGCATCTCGTGCGCCCAGCCGAGGATTCCTGAGCTGCCAACCTCTTGCCCCAGGCTCAGCGCGGACCGGCGCGTTGCCTCGGCCGCCTGGCGCTGACCGAGGTCGTATTCGAGACAGCCAACCAGCAGTGCGAGCCAGCCGGCGAGTTCGAGCGTCTCGCGGCGCTGGCTGAAGCTCAGTCGCTGTTCCTGCATCTCAACCAAGCGCCGCAGCCATTGCTGCCCTTCGCGAATCAGATCCTGCGGCGCCATCCGCGCGTACTCCGAGCACAGCTTGTCGACGGTGATCCGGACCGCCTGAAGCGTCGCTTCGTTGACGTCCGATGCCGACAGCCGGCTCATGATGTCGAGCGTGCTCATGCCGGTGGCGGTGACGAGCTCAAGGCCGTCAGTAGCCCGCTGCGGTGGCGGGAATAGCGAAGCGGTGACCGTGCCCAGGGTCGCGGCTATCACCGATGCGTAGAAGCTTCCGGGCTTGTTTTCGCCCCGTTCCCACGCCTTCCAGCGGCGCAGAAGGTGATCGGTATCGGGAAGTTCCTTATCGGAGTGCGTCCGCATCTGCTCAGCGGCTTCAAGCTGGGTCCAGCCGCGCGCTTCGCGCATTGAGCGGATGCGTCGCGCCCAGGTCGGCAGATCCTCGCTCATCCGGCCTCCTCGGTGGTGTGCCCGCCTCACCAGTGTGGCATCGGGAGAAGCGCAGGTGGGGGTGTCAAGGAAGGTGATGCGCGCTTATCACCTCGTCCCTCTCGTAACACCTGTCCCAACACTGTCACCAGCCCCTTTGTTCCGGCGATCGTGGTGTCACAGCCAAACGGGACACATGAGGAGGGGTCGGAAATGGCGAAGAACTCGATGCCGGTGATGCCCAAGGCGGGCGGCGGCGCGCTGGCAAAGCTGATGTGGTCGCTGGTCGTCATCGCACTGCTCGTGCTGGTGGTTAAGCACCCCACCGATGCCGCGGCGATTGCACGGGGTGGGTTTGAGCTGATCGGCGGGACTGTCGACGGCCTGGTGTCGTTCTTTCGGCAGGTCGGACAGTGAGGTGCTCAGCCCTGCGGCAGTCGTTGCTCGATACGGGCCAGCCGCTCGCTGATCGCGTCGAGGCGCTGCACGACCTCGGTGAGCATGTCGCGAGCATCGTCCGAGCCCGGCGCGGTCTCGGCGGGTCCGTCGAGACCTTCTCGGCGAACCCACGTGCCCTCACCCTGCCTGCTGATGATCAGCCGTTCATCGCGGAGTACTGCGAGCGCGCTCTTCACGGTGCCAAGGGAAACGCCGTACTCGGCAACCAGTTCAGCCTGCTTGGGCAGGCGTTGACCTGGCCCAAGCGTGCCGTCGTGGATCGCAGTACGGAGGTAGTCGGCGACCTGTTGGTAGGGGGCACGGGGGCTATCGGGGTCAACTTTTCCCATGTCAGAGAGCGTACCGGCGTAGTCCAGATAGGCGACTTAGAAAAGATAGCCTTGACTAGGTTGGCTATCGTGTCTAACGTTCCAGTCGTGCCGGTTGTTGCAGGGTTCTCAAGCACTCAGCCGGACAACAAAAAGGCCCTGGTCAGTGCGGGCACACCGACCAGGGCAGGGCATCTCAGTTTGGAGACCGAAGATGCAGTTCGAGGGTAGCCGGATGTACCGCGTGAAGGCAGTGGCCGAAGCACTCGACGTATCCGTGAACACCATCTATCGCGCGATCGACTCTGGCGCGCTCAAGGCGCTGAAGATCGGCAACGGCAAGGGCGCAGTCCGGATTCCCGGCTCGGCACTGAACGCCTACCTCGGCAATTGCGCCCTGGGCGCCGACGAGGAGGCGATCGCATGACCACGCAACAGCGGATTGAGCGACACGACGCGCTGTACAAGCTGCTGACCAACCTGCCGGGCGCTGACTTCGGTGTGGCTCCGGAGTGCTCGGAGACCGACCCGGAAATCTTTTTCCCGGAGCCGGGCCGGGTGGACCTGGCGCGGCGGGCGATCGCGATTTGCGAGCGCTGCCCGGTGCTGGAGGCCTGCCGGGAGAAGGCGGTGCTTCACGGCGAGCTCGGGATCTGGGGCGGCACCACCGAGACGCAGCGGGAGAAGATCCGCGCCGCGCGTCGCCGGATCCAGCGGGGGCAGGAGGCGGCGTGAGTGGCGAGTCGGTGCCGAGGGTGCCTTTGGGGGCCGTTCTGTGTGGGCGGTGCCGGGCGGACATCCTCACGCACGGGTGGGGTCCGAAGTACCACGCTCAGGCGCGCGGTGAGTGGTCGTGTCCTGACTGCGCGGAGATCGTTGGTGGCCACTTTGACCGGTTGGGTGGTGGATTTCAGGCCGATTCGTGGCTGGATCTGCCCGAGTCGGCTTCCTTGTGGGATCGGCACATGCGGCACGAGGCGGCCCATGCCGTGCTGGTCGAGCGCAGTGACGCGTTGACCGTGGGTCGGGCGGTGGTCAACGAGGACGTGCCGTACGAAGTCGGTGGAAGCCGCGGCGGGCACGTGTACTTCGAACCCACCTCTCCCACGGGCGAGATGCCGGTGACCGACCTGGCCAATGCGCTGCACGCCGGGTGGGCCTCGGATCGCCTGTGGCTGGCCGAGCACGGGCTGGGCCAGGACTTGTACTTCCAGGTCGATGCCGCCAAGGGCGCGTTGATGGACATGGACGCGCTGGCGCAGTTCGTCACCGATCCGCAGGTCCACGTGACTGCCCGGCACGACAGCGACGCCCTGGTACGCGAACACGACCGCGAGATCCGCGCGGTCGCCGACGAACTGGCCCGCCACCACCACCTCAGCGGCGATGCCGTGCGAGCGGCCATCAACGAGGTCACCCGGTCCAGCAGGACCAGAGCGGCCTCCCAGAAACAGCAGTCCCGCAACACCTCCCACGCGCCCGCGCCCAATCCGGTGGGTGCGGCCCAATCCAGCACGACCCAATCCAGCAGCACGACGACACACGGAGGTCATGGCATGGCAGGCATCGACGAGATCGCCGCGGCGATCGGCAGCACCCAGCAGATCAGCGAGCAGATCCGGGCCGCGCTGGCGCAGGTCCAGCAGTGGTCGGAGGAGACCACCGGGCAGCTGGGAATGGTGCTGCAGGACAGCACCCAGCCCGAGGTCGAGCACAGCGTTGCCGCGTTCGCCCAGCTCGGAGAGCAGGTCATCGAGATGCAGCAGCTCGTGGCCGGTGCGGTCGACGGTCTGGAGTCCTATCGAAACCGCCTCTGACCAGCCAACTCAGACCGAGTCACGACAGGAAAGGGACGGTTCGAATGCAGGTCAACGACAGCATCCCGAGCCCGGACACCGCCGACATCGTCTTGTTCGCCCAGCACGAGGGCCTCACCCACGTGCTGCTGGTGCGCCGCGCCGATGATTCCGACGCCTTCGCCGGCCACTGGGCCCTACCCGGTGGGTTCGTCGACCCCGGCGAGACCGCACTGCAAGCCGCCACCCGCGAACTCGGGGAGGAAACCGGGCTCACCGCAGCAGGTCTGACGTGGGTGGGCCGCTACGACGCCCCCGGACGCGACCCACGCGGCCGGGTGGTCAGCGAGGCCTTCACCGCGGTCCTGCCGCAGATGTTCCGGCCCACGGCCGGAGACGACGCCTCGGCCGCCGAATGGATACCGCTGCACCAAATCACCCGCCTGGCCTTCGACCACAACCAGATTCTCACCGACGCCCTGAACACGCTCGACCAGCAGAAAGGAACGACCCGATGAGCAAGCCGGAGATCTGGCACCTCGAACGGAAGCGGTCGTTGTGGGACGGCAGCTCGGTCGCGTGGTGCGGGGTGAAGTTCAAGTCCGGCCAGTACGTCTCGGACTTCTGGTTCATCCCGGCTGGCGGCAGCACCTGCACTGGCTGCAAGCAGGCCAAGAAGAACGGCAAGTAGTTCCGCCCCGGCCCAGCAGTCCGATCCGCCAAGAACAGCCTGCTGGGCCGGGTTCCCCACCGATCAGAGAACCAATCAGGAGGAGTTTCTGATGCTAGAGCACCGGTCGTGTGTCCTGGCCTGCTGCGACGAGTGCGGTGACTACTACGGCGAGAACGCCGACGGAGTCCTGTACTACGCCAGCACCGAGGACGCGCTGAACGACATCACCACTCCGTACATGGCCGATGAACTGGCTTGGGTCGCTATCGAGGGCGGGCGGCTGCGGTGTGACCGCTGCGAGGCCTACCGCTTGTGCCGGACCCACGGGCACGTGTGGCAGCCCTGGCGGCGCTGCCTGTGCCAGGGAATGGGGCTGGAGACCGATTGCGGTCGGGCGGTGCGCTTCTGCGATCGCTGCCCCTCGACCGAGAGCACTCACGAGTCCGACCGCGCGGGAGGTGCGCGATGAACGGCCTTGACCTGTCCCACCGCCTGACGGTGGTCGTGCTCAGCGGCCTGGCTGTGCTGCTGGTCGCGGCACTACTGCTGACCTGGCGGGCCGTGTTGCCCGCCGTGTTGATCGGCCTGCTGGCCATCGGGAGCGGCCTGGTCCGCACGGTGGCGCTGGCCGGATTCCTGCTGATCGCGGTGCTGAGGGTGCTGATGCTGGGCATCGAGCGCCTCGGCTACGCCGTGCCGGCACCTCGGCTGCGTGCCCGAAAGGTGGTGACGGCATGACCACGCGACCCAGTGGCGGCGACGTGATCGACGCCTACCTGACCAGCAACGACACGGGAGAGGGCAGCGGGATGCAGTCGTATCACTGGACCGCCGACGATCAGCTGGAAACCGACCCGGCCGGGATCGGCCCGGTGGCTGACGTGAGCCCGGGTGACTACGACACGGCCGCCGACAGCGATATTTGGGCTACCGGTTCTGGTCGGCGTGCCACGCGGGCGGCGATCCCGGATCCCGACCGACTGGCGGCGATCCGGCGGGTGGCCGACCGGGTGGTGTCGATGCAGGACGACGACGTGCTCATCGAGGCCATGACCGAGGACGAGCTCGCCGAAGCCCGTGCGCTGGGCCGTCAGCGGCGGGAGGCCCGCCGGGGCCACGAGCACGACATGCTCACCGCCGACCTGGCCGAAGAGCAGGCCGCCGCCGAGCACGAGCGGGCCATGCGCACCCGCCACCGCCAGGCCCAGCAGCGCATCGCCGAAGCACGGGAGCGCCAGCAGCGCGCGACCGACCCGTCGTACCGGCTGGTGTTGCTCAACCGGCTGCGGACCTGGCTGCCGCTGGCCGCGCTGCTGCCCGGTCTGGCCTCGGTGGTGTTGGGCACGCTCAACGCCGGGACCCGGTTGAACGTGATCTCGCCGGACACGCGGCTGGTGAACTGGCTGATCGAGCCGATGTTCAGCGTCGGGGTGCTGGTGATCCTGGTGGCCCAGTGGCTCGGTGCGGTGCCCAGCGCGCTGCACTCGCTCAAGCAGGCAGGGCAGGCCCAGGGCATCGGCGCGAAGCTGCGCGCCGCGGCGAGCAACGGGTTCTTCCTGATGGAGCTGCTGCTGTTCGTGGCCACCGTCGTGCTGCAGATCGGCATTCACTACATCGGCCCGGACCCGGCTGGCGACATCGGCCCGCTGGTGTGGCTGTTCGTCCCGCTCGGTCTGCTGATTTCCATGGCCCTGGTTCCGGCGGTGTCCAGCCGCCTTACCGCGGCGTTCGTCGGAGAGGTCACCGCCGCCGAGAACCGCCTCACCACCCCCGCCGAAACGCGTGAGGAATCCGGGTTCTCCACGGGCCCTGACCTGCATCGGGAGAAGGCCGGTGTGGCTTCTCCGGTGAAGGCGGAGAACCCCGCCCGCTACGGCTCCAAGACCCGGGCACGTGATGAGTTCTGGCAGCTGGTCAACACCGGCGAGCTCGACCCCGCCACCGAGAAGGTCAACGCGATCGCCAAGCGCCTCAACACCCGCTGGGAGAACGCCCGCGAGTTCGTCGCCGAATGGCGCGAGCACGCCGCGGCCTGACCCAAGCCCGGACCCTTCCGCCCCACGCTTTTTCGCTGCGATCCGGCCCCCGGCCGGGAGGTGACTACTGATGCAACAGCACGAGGACCCCATGGACAACCTGGCGTATTTCCCCGGTGCCCACCGCCGTGAGGACGGCGAGGAGACGTTGCAGGCCACTGCTGAACGCCTCACTGACCCGGTGAACACCGATGATGAGGTCATCGACGGTGAGGTGGTGGAGCCGGCGACCGAGCTGGAGCCCCGCAAGCCGGTGCTGCCTCCGGCCCTGAAGAGCACGGCCGCGACCGTGGGCACGGCGGCGTGGCGCTGCGCGCGCCGCAACTCGGTGATCACGCTCAAGGGCGTGGAGCAGCAGCGGCTGCTGCGTAAGACCGAGCGGGAGCAGGCCGACCTCAAGGCCGCGCGCCGGATGGCCGCTGAGCAGGGCGACTACGCCCAGGTCCGTGAGATCAACAAGCAGATGATGGAGTCGAAGCTGGTCAGCGTGGAGGCGTGGCGAGCGCGAGCGGACGTGATCGCCTCCATCACCAAGAAGGCCGCGGTGGCACTGGCGATCATCTCCGGGGTGGCGGTGGTGACCGGCACGATCAACTCCTTCGGTGACTGGCTGGGCCCGTGGGACGGGCTGGATGTGCTCTACCTGCTGGGATCGCTGGTGGCCGGCGTGTTCTACACCCTGCAGTTCGCGGTGGAGAACTGGCTGTGGCTGGCCCCGTCGCTGATGGCGGTCACCGCGGGGGTGTGGCTGTCGCGGCGCTGGCGGGACGGCAAGCGTCTTGGTGAGCAGGTTCTGCCGATGGACCTGCGCAACGGCGAGGCCGTGCAGCACGTGGAGCTGGACGAATCCACGCTGGTCTCGGCGCTGGCCAACATCGGTATCCCGGCGCTGAAGGAGATGGCCAAGGAGGGCTGGCCGAACCGTCCCAGCGACCGCGCGTGGGTGCAGTTCCCGATCCTGGATGGCAACGGCATGCTCGCCAAGCTGCGGCTGCCTCTGGGAGCTCCGGTGGAGAAGGTCCAGAAGGCCAAGGTCACCCTGGCCCACAACCTGGGTTGCCTGCCCGCCGAGCTGTGGCTGGACAAGGACGACACCGATCCCACGGTGCTGGACCTGTTCCGGCTCAACCCCGGTGAGCTGCGCAAACCCGTCCCCGAATACCCGCTGCTGCACGAGGGAGCCACCGACTACTTCAAGGGCTTCCCGGTCGGGATCTCCCCGCGTGGTGACGAGATCATCGGCGTGACGTTCGAACGCAACTACGTCATCTCCGGGATCATGGGCTCGGGTAAGTCCACGCTGGTCCTGGACCTGGTGGGCGGCGCGATCCTCGATCCGCTGGTCGACATCGACGTGTTCGTCTTCGCCGAAAACGCCGACTACGACGCCTTCAAGCCCTGCTTCAACACCTTCGTGATGGGCGACACCGCCGAGAACGTCGAGGCCTGCCAGGACCACATCGCCGAACTGCACGCTGACCTGGCACGACGCGGCCGGCTGCTGCAGAAGCACAACGTCACCGAGGTCAACCGCGAGGTCGCGGCCAAGGAACCGGGCCTGCGCCCCCGGATCGTGGTCATCGATGAGTGCCAGTCCTTCTTCCGGCAGGACAAGCCCGAAGACCGCCGCGCGGTGGTCAATCAGATGGTGCGGTTCTTCTCCGCCGCCCGGAAGTACGGCATCACCTGCGTTTTCGTGACCCCGGTGCCCTCGGACCAGTCGCTGCCGCGAGACCTGGTCTCGGTGGCCACCAACCGCGCCTGCTTCGCCATCGGCGACAAGACCCGCAACAACGTCGTGCTCGGCGACAAGGCCCACGAAAACGGCATCTCCGCACTCGGACTCAAGCCCAAGGACGACGAGAACCTCAACGACGTCGGCACCTCCATCACCGTGGGCTTCACCCCGGTGAACGGCACCACCCTGCGCTCCTACCACATGAACCGTGCCCAGCAGGAACAGCTCGTCGAGCGTGCCCTGCAGCTGCGCTCGGGTGTGGCCACCGAGGAACCCGAGGAGCGCGACCTGCTCACCGACGTCCTGGCCGTCATCGGCGACGACGTCACGCCGGCGGGCAAGGTCATGGCCGCGATGCGCTCGAAGTGGTCGTTCTACCAGGGCTGGAAGATCGAAACCCTGGTCAACAACCTCAAGGACGCAGGCGTCCACGTGCCCTCCACCGGCAACACCTACCCCATCAAGCCCGCTACCGTCCGTGACATTCACGGTCGCCGGGATGTCCAGCCGGACAGCGAGGCCAGTTAGCCGACCGCCGCCTGCGGACACCGCCGAAACGGCCCCTGCACGGGCCTCCCGACAGGGGCCTAACCCGGCTAACTCGACTCACTTCCGCAGGCCAGCGCGGGGTTAACTCCCCAGTTAGCAATCTAACTCCACCACCCCAGATCTAACCGCCGATCTAACCGTCCACCCCGGCAGATCGGCCAGCCCCTTACACCCCAAAACAGCTACACACAGTGAGAAAGGGAGGTCGATCGTGCCGAACCTGGACAAGCCCTACGGCGAGACCGACTTCGACCCGGTGCGGGCGTTCCTGGGCTGCCTGATGACCTGCACCGCCGACCGAGCCCGCGAGCTGCTGGCCGGGATGCGTCCGACTGATGCCGGGCCCGGAGTACGCGGGGTTGTCTTCGATCTCGCGGTCCGCGTCACCGGCGCTGGTGTCGCCCCGGGAGCGCAGGTGCTGGTTGCCGAAGCCCGCCGCCGCGGCCTGCTCGCCACCGAGGAGAAGGCTCACGGTTTCGCGATGTGGGTCTTCGGGACCTACGAGCGCGCTCCGTGGCCGGAGGCCGGGTGGGTGCTGCGAACCCACGTGCTGGAAACCGCCTACCGCCGCTCTGTTGGCGAGCACGCCCAGCGCGTGGCGCGGGCCGCCGAGACCGCTGCGGTCGAGCGGCTGCCGGTCCTGCTGGAGCCGAGCGATGAGCTGGTGGACCTGTGGCAGCGCCTGGCCGCCGACCTGGCCCGGTGGCAGCGCGACACCACCCCGGACGTCCCCGACGTGATCGAGCACCGGAGGGCCGCATGACGACTCACGCAGAACACCTCCACCACGACGGAGCGCCTGGTGAGGGTGGACGGGTTGTGCCGTTCCCGACACCAGAGGGCGCGGACGAGGCTCCGCTGCCGGTGGTGGGGTTTCCGAACCTGAGTCCGGCGGCGTTGCAGGGAACCGCGGGGCGCATCGTCCGCGAGGTCGCGCCGACGACCGAGGCACACCCGGCCGCGCTGCTGGCGATCCTGCTATCCACCTTCGGCGCGTGGATCGGCACCGGCTCGTACCTGTACCGGGCCAACAGCGTCCACCCCGGCCGGGTGTGGCCGCTGATCACCGGCCGCACCTCAGACGGCGCGAAGGGCACAGCGCAGGCGGTCATCGAGCGGTTGTTCCGCGAGGTCGCCAAGACCTCGGAGTGGCCGCTGAAGGCGGTCCGTGGCCTGTCCTCGGGTGAGGGGTTGATCGAGCAGGTCGCCGACGAGAAAGACGACGAGTCCGGCGAGATCACCCCGCGCACGGATCGTCGGTTGCTGGTGGTGGAGGAGGAGTACGCGAAGGTGCTGGCCCAGTTCGAGCGCTCGGGCAACACGTTGTCGATGACCCTGCGGGAGGCCTGGGACGGCAAGAGCCTGCAGTCGGTTACCCGCTCCAACCCGGTCACCGCCACCGACCCGAGCATCACCGTCATCGGCCACGTGACCCCGCGCGAGCTGCGCGAGCGGATGACCAGTGCCGAGGTGTTCGGTGGTGGGCTCAACCGGATGCTGATCGTGGCTAGCCGTCGGACCCAGTTGCTGCCCGAGGGCGGCAACCTCCCGGACGGGATGGTCGCCGACATCGCCGGGCAGCTGGCCGACCGGCTGCGCAAGCTCTCCAGCTTGGGTGAGGTGCCGTTCACCCCGGCCGCGATCGAGGCGTGGGAGCCGATCTACCGCGACCTGGCCCGCCCGCGCCCGGACGGCCCGGTCACGGCGCTGTTGGCTCGGGGGCGGCCGATGATCCCGCGCATCGCGCTGACCTACGCCCTCCTCGACGGCTCCCAGGCTGTTGACGTCGAGCACCTGCAGGCCGCCCGGGCGCTGTGGGCCTACACCGAGGAATCCATCCACTGGCTCTACGGCCAGCTCGACGACCAGGAAGAAGTCGAACGCCTCATGGCCTGGCTCGCCGAAGCCAGAGAGGACGGCCGCGGCAAGTCCGAGATCTACAACGACTTCGCCAAGCGCCACAAGAAAGCCGCCGAGCAGACCCTCGAAACCCTCGCCCTGCTCATCCGCGACGGCATCGTCACCCAGGAAACCCGCACCGGCCGCGGCCGCCCCTCCACCCGGTTCATCCTCCGCCCACAGGCCCGCCAGCCCTTCGGAAAAAGCGGAAGTGCGGAGAAAGTCCCAGACCAACCACCCTGACCAGGCAAAACCAGGCCACGCCTTTTACCGCGCCCCCTGCGGAAGAAGCGCGGAAAAAGCCCCCCGTACCGACTTTCTCCGCACTTCTTCCGCACCCACCCCGGAAGAAGTGCCACCGCCAAAACACCAGGTCACGAGCCGATTGCCCGGACTTCTTCCGCATTTCCGCTTCTTCCGCAGACGCATCGCACCAAGCAGCCCGCATAGCGCGGGCAGGGCACGCACGTGCCCGACCCAGGGGAGGAACCAAGACATGGAACCGGGAATGAACCAGCGCACCACCAGTCAGCCTCGCGTCCTGCTCACGATCGAGCAGGCTGCTCACCAACTCTCGTTGAGTCGGGCCACGATGTTCCGCCTAATCAAGACCGGCGACATCGCCTCCGTGCGCATTGGCAGAGCCCGGCGCATCGCAGCCGAAGCGATTGAGGACTACGTCCACCGCCTGTCCGCTGAACAGCGCGCGGCCTGACGAGCTGACCCAGTCACGCAAACTGACCAGCAATTTTAACGAGGAGCACACCGCGATGCCGCGTAGAAACCGCGATGAAGGCACCCGGGCGCCCAACGGTGCGAGCAGCATCTACAAGGGCAACGATGGCTACTGGCACGGCCGCGTCTGGATGGGCACCAAGGACGACGGCAGTCAGGACCGTCGCCACGTGTCGGCGAAGAGTGAAACCGAGGTCGTCAAGAAGGTTCGCAAGCTCGAACAGGAGCGGGATAGCGGCAAGGTGCGGAAACCTGGACGCGCCTGGACCGTCGAGAAGTGGCTGACGCACTGGGTGGAGAACATCGCCGCGCCCACAGTTCGGCCGACGACGATGGTTGGCTATCGCACTTCGGTGTACAAGCACCTGATCCCGGGCGTGGGCAAGCATCGGATCGACCGGCTACAGCCGGAACACCTGGAGAAGCTCTACGCCAAGATGCAGCGCGACGGGCTCAAGGCCGCGACCGCGCACCTCGCGCACCGGACGGTGCGGGTGGCTCTGAACGAGGCCAAGAAGCGACGTCACATCACCGAGAACCCGGCCAACATCGCCAAGCCGCCCAGGGTGGACGAGGAGGAGATCGTCCCGTTCACGGTGGATGAAGCCCGCCGGATCCTCTCGGCAGCGGCCGAAACGCGGAATGGTGCTCGCTTTGTCATCGCGCTAACCCTTGGTCTGCGCAGGGGTGAAGCACTCGGGTTGAAGTGGTCGGACCTCTCGATCACCTGGAAGCACGGGTGCCCGAAGGGGAGGCCGTGCCGGGCGAGTCGCCAGGCTGAGCAGTGCGGCCAGCGTCGGGGTAGCGGCACGCTGGTCATCCGGCGCGCGATTCAGCAGCAGGTGTGGAAGCACGGTTGTTCGGAGGACAAGCCGTGCGGCCACCGCTACGGTGCTCACTGCCCGCGCCGGCACAGCGGCGGCGTGGTCGTGACCGACGTGAAGTCCAGGGCGGGGCGGCGAACCGTGGGCCTTCCACACCCTGTGGTGGAAGCGCTCGAAGAGCACCGTGCCCGCCAGCAGGCAGAGCGGGCGACCGCACGCACCGAGTGGGACGACGCCGATTGGGTCTTCACCAACAGGTGGGGCCGCCCGGTTCACCCGACCGTCGACTACGACGCCTGGAAGGCGTTGCTCAAGGCAGCGAACGTGCGCAACGCGCGACTGCACGACGCACGCCACACCGCGGCGACGATGTTGCTTGTGCTGAAGGTCCCGCTCCCGGCGGTCATGGAGATTATGGGCTGGTCGGAAGCCTCGATGGCCAAGCGCTACATGCACGTGCCGCACGAGCTCGTGACCGCGATCGCGGACCAGGTGAGCGACCTGGTCTGGCCCGTGTCAGAGGCAGAAGAGGAGGCAGCACCGCCCGAGGACGAGTGGGCGCTGGCCGCCGGCCAGGTGGCCGAGATCCGGAAGCTGGTGGGGGCTCTCCCGCCCCAGCTACGGGAGCAGTTCGAGGCGCTGCTGCCGGATGATGACGAGGGCGACGGCCCGGCCTCGAGCGTGGGCATCCCCGCGTAGCCCGCGCCGCCGGAACCCCGCTTAACAGGGTCTATTGAGACGAAAACTGAGACTGGACATGCAAGAGGCCCGGAAGCAATCTCGCTTCCGGGCCTCTGACCTGCGGAGGATACGGGATTCGAACCCGTGAGGGCTATTAACCCAACACGATTTCCAATCGTGCGCCTTAGGCCGCTCGGCCAATCCTCCGTGCGGAAGCCTAACAGGGCGTTTCAGCGAAGCGGATAGGGGGTCTGAGCTGCGGTGACCACTGGTGGCGCGAGTCGTGGGCCCCGGTTTTACGGGCGGGGCCCGCGTCTGGGTACACTGTCCGTGGACCTCGTGCGGCGTCCATCCTGTGAACTCCCCCAGGGCCGGAAGGCAGCAAGGGTAAGCGGGCTCTGACGGGTGCACGGGGTCCCCTTACTTTTCAGGGAAGCTCACCCTGGTCCGAGTTGTCAGTCCGACCGCGTAGGGTTCCGACCGTGGCGCTCGCCCTTTACCGCAAGTACCGTCCGTCGACCTTCGCTGAGGTCGCCGGGCAGGAACACGTCACCGAGCCGTTGCGGACCGCGCTGTCCGCCGGGCGGATCAACCACGCGTACCTGTTCTCCGGCCCCCGCGGCTGCGGCAAGACCTCCAGCGCGCGCATCCTGGCGCGGTCGCTGAACTGCGCCCAGGGCCCGACGGCGGACCCGTGCGGCGAGTGCGACTCCTGCGTGTCGCTCGCGCCCGAGGGCGGTGGCAGCGTCGACGTCGTCGAGCTCGACGCGGCCAGCCACGGTGGTGTCGACGACACCCGCGAGCTGCGGGACCGCGCGTTCTTCGCGCCGGCCCAGTCGCGGTACCGGATCTTCATCATCGACGAGGCCCACATGGTCACCACGCAGGGCTTCAACGCCCTGCTGAAGATCGTCGAGGAGCCTCCGGAACACCTGATCTTCGTCTTCGCCACCACCGAACCGGACAAGGTGCTGACCACCATCCGGTCCCGGACCCACCACTACCCGTTCCGGCTGATGCCGCCGGGCGTGATGCGCGAGCTGGTGGAGCGGATCTGCGCCGACGAGGGCGTCAAGGTCGAACCGGCGGTGTTCCCGCTGGTCATCCGGGCTGGTGGCGGTTCGGCGCGAGACACCCTGAGCGTGCTCGACCAGCTGCTGGCCGGTGCCGGGGAGGAGGGCGTCACCTACGAGCGGGCCGTCGCGCTGCTCGGGGTCACCGACGTCGCGCTGATCGACGACATGGTCGACGCGCTCGCGGCAGGCGACGCCGCCTCCGTCTACGGCACGGTCGAGCGGCTGGTGGAGGCCGGGCACGACCCGCGCCGCTTCGGCTCCGACCTGCTCGACCGGCTGCGCGACCTGGTGCTGTTCAGCTCCGTCCCGGACGCGGGCGAGCGGGGTCTGGTGGAGACCACCGGCGACGAGCTCGCCCGCATGCAGCAGCAGTCCGAGCAGCTGGGCGCGGCGACGCTGTCGAGGTTCGCCGAGATCGTCCACACCGGACTGTCCGAGATGCGCGGAGCCACGGCACCGCGCCTGCTGCTGGAACTGCTGTGCGCGCGGATGCTGCTGCCGGCCGTGTCGGACTCGGAAACCGCGCTGCTGCAACGGCTCGAACGCGTCGAGCGCCGGATGACCATCGCGCCGGGCGAGGCCCCGGCCGCGGAACCCGGTGCTGCGGCGCCGGTTTCGAACGACGGCGACAAGCCGAAGCGGGTCTTCCAGCGACCGCACGAGCGCGCCGCCGCCGGAACCGCGCAGGAGGCGCCCGCGCCGAAACCGGCGGAAACCCCTGCCGCGCAGGAGAAGCCCGCGCCCGCTCCGGCGCCTGAACCGGCACCGCAGCGATCCGCCGCGCAGGCCGAGACGCCCGCCGCAGCACCGCAGCCGCAGCGTCCCGCCGAGCCGCCGCGCCCGCCGGAACCGGCCCCGGAACCCGCCCAGCCCGCCGCGTCGGCTCCCGCCGCGCCTGCCGCCTCGCAGCCCGCCGCGTCCGCGCCGAACGGGTTCGACGCCGCGGCCGTGCGCCGAGTGTGGACCGACGTGCTGCAGGGCGTCGCCAAGCGCAACCGGCCGACGCAGGCGCTGCTGCTCAACGCCACCGTGCAGGACCTCAACGACGGCGTGCTGGTGCTGTCGATGCCGACGTCCGGGCTGGTCAAGCAGCTCGCGCAGCAGCGGCGGCTGGACTTCGTGCGGGAGTCGCTGCGCGAGGTCGTCGGCGGCGAGTGGGACATCCAGTGCGTCGAAGCCGGGGCGGCCCCGCCCGCCCGGCCTGCCGCGCCGAAGCAGCCCCCGCAGCCACCGCAGCGCCCGTCGCAGCAGCAGGCCGCCGCGCCGCCGCAGCCGCCTGCGGAGCAGCGCCCGCCGGAGCCGAAGCCTTCCCAGGGCAACGGGCAGGGCCCCAGCGGTGCTGCTCAGCAGCGCAATGCCGGTGGTGCGCGCGGTGGTTCGGTTCCGCGCCCGCCGGAGCCCGACGACATCCCGCCGCCGCCGGAGCCCCCGGACGAGGAGCCCCCGCCGGACGACATCCCGCCACCGCCGGAGCCGCAGCGTCCTGCCGCGCCGCCGCCGGAGGACGAGGACCCGGAGTCGATGCTCGCGGAGTCCTCACCGATGGAGGCCGGAGCGCGCGTCGGGCGCGATCCCGACTCGGCGGCCGTCGAGCTCTTCGAACGGGAGCTGGGCGCTCGCCGCATCGAGGGCTGACGTCGGTCAGCCGAGGTGCCGGCGCAGGAAGGCGAGGGCCTTCGGGTAGGCGTCGAGTCGGTTGGAGCGCTTGGCGAGACCGTGACCCTCGTCGGGGTACACGTGGAACTCGCACGCGACGTCGTTGCCGCGCACCGCTTCCACGATCTGCTCGGCCTCGGTCAGCGGCACGCGCGGATCGTTGGCGCCGTGGAGGACGAACAGCGGCGCCGCGATGGAGGAGACGCGGGTGAGCGGGGACGCCTCGCGGAGGAAGTCGGCGTCGGTGGCGAGGCTGCCGTACTCGCGTTCCCGGTGGGCCCGCCGGTAGGGCGCGGTGTTCTCCAGGAACGTGACCAGCGAGGAGATGCCGACGATGTCCACGCCCGCCGCCCACAGCCCGGGCTGGAAGGCCAGTCCCGCGAGCACCATGTAGCCGCCGTAGGAACCGCCCCACAGCGCCGCGCGGGACGGGTCGACGCCCACCGCGGGCAGCCACCGGTGGAGGTCGGCGAGGTCGTCGACGGATTCGAGCCGGTTGCGGGCGTCGTCGGCCGAGTACCAGGTCTTGCCGTAGCCGGTGGAGCCCCGGACGTTGGGCACCAGCACCGTGTGGCCGCGCGCGACCATCGCCTGCACCAGCGGGTGGAACGCGCGCACCGACTGGCTCTCCGGGCCGCCGTGGATGAGCAGGACGGCCGACCCGTCCGGCTCCGCCGGGGCGTAGCGGAAGCAGGGGATCTCCTGGCCGTCGCGAGCGGGAACCCTGTGCACGGTCGGCTCGGCGAGGGCTTCCCCGGCCAGCTGCGCCGCCGAGAACGTCAGCGGTGCGCAGGTGCGGGCGGTGGTGTCGACGAGCAGCACGTCGCCAGGAGAGGTGGGGGAGCTGAAGGTGAGCGCGGCGAACCGGGAGTCCGGTGACCAGACCGGCTCGGGCAGCGGGAAACCGCACCAGCCCTCGGTCGGCAGCGCGATGTCCATCAGGTGCTCACCGGTCTCGGCGTCGTGCAGGGCGGGCCGGTGCGCGCCGTCGACGGCGGTCAGCACCAGCAGGGTGCCCCCGTCCGGCGACAACCGGCCGGTGAGGTCGTGCGAAGGGGAGGTGACCAGCCACCGGGGCTCACCGGTGCGCGGGTCCAGCCGGGCGATGCCGGTGTGCTCGCGCTCGGCGTCGCTGGTCACGACGAGCCCTCCGGCCTGCCACCCGGGGTTGAGGTGGCGTGCGGCGACGTCGCGGGCGGTGAGCTCGCGCAGCCGGTCGGCCCCGGTCTCGGGCATGGTGTCCGCCAGGATCACCTGGTCCGACAGGGGTTTCTCGGCGGGCACGGTGATGGCCGCGTAGCGGGAGTCGGGGGAGACCGAGACCTCGGCGACCATGCCGCCGCCGTCGTAGAGGACGTGCTCCTCACCGGTGACGACGCTGCGGATCACCACGTCGAAGTCGACGCCGTTGCGGCGGTTGGTGGCGTAGACGATGCGGCCGGGCAGCACGTCGAGCAGCCGGTGCACGTGCTCGGGGTCGCGGACCAGCGGCTCCAGTTCGGACAGCTGGGCCGGTCGTCGCCGGCGGTCGTCGAGGCGCAGCAGCGAGAGCTGGCTGCGTTCGTTGCCGTCGCTGTCGTGCTGCACCACCACCGCGCGCTCGCCGGGCAGGTACCGGCCGGTGACGGCACCGGCCAGCGCGGTCAGCTCGGTGCGCCGGTCGTCGGCGAGCTCCACCAGTTGCACCGACCCGGACTCGTCGCAGCCCGCGAGCACCCGTCCGTCGTCGGTCACGTCGAACGCGCGCCAGGTGGTCAGTTCCAGCAGCCGCGTGATGTCCAGCGTCACGTGATCACCCTGTCACGTCGTGTGATGGCGACCAAGGACGGGAGCCCGCCACGCTCGTCGCGCAAGGGGCGCAGCCACGAGGCACGAAGGCCACCCTCCCAGCCGGCACCGCCGCGGGGTCTCAGCGGTTCTCTGGGGAGGACGCCGCGACGCCGCGTATTCACATACTCAAGGAGTGGCGGCCGGAGCCAGAGGACCGTTGAGGTTCCGCCACCCGCACCGCCAAGCAAGGTGAGTTCAGAGCTGGAACCGCAGAACCTCTACGCTGGTTGTGTGCCCCGTGCGGGGGTACTCACCCGGGCGATGAGGAGTAACGGTGCAGCCAGGTGGCCAGCCGAACATGCAGCAGATCATGGAACAGGCGCAGAAGATGCAGGAGCAGCTGATGTCTGCGCAGCAGGAGCTCGCCGACGCGGAGGTCACCGGGAGCGCCGGTGGCGGGCTGGTGACCGCGACCGTCACCGGTGCCGGGGAGCTCAAGGGACTGGTGATCGACCCGAAGGCGGCCGATCCCGAGGACACCGAGACGCTGGCAGACCTGGTCGTCGCGGCCGTCCGCGACGCCAACCGGGCCGCGCAGGAGTTGCAGGCGCAGAAGATGGGCCCGCTGACGGGCGGCCTGGGCGGCGGCCTCGGCGATCTAGGCCTGCCAGGCCTGTGATCAGCTAGGAGGTTGGTGGTCTACTTGCGTGGCGGTGCGGTGAGCGGAACCTGAGGCGGCCCTCCTGCTCCGGGCGCCCCGACTCATGTATGCCAATACACAGCGTCGAGGCGTCCTCACAGGAGAACCACCTCAGAACCCGCGGCGGTGCCGGCTGCTGAGCTGGTGAACGAGAAAGCGGCTCCGCCGCTTGGAAGACCACAACATCCGCAACTTCTAAGCGAGTCGACGTGTACGAGGGTCCGGTACAGGATTTGATCGATGAGCTGGGACGTCTTCCCGGCATCGGTCCTAAGAGCGCGCAGCGCATCGCCTTTCACCTGCTGGCCGCGGAGCCGGCGGACGTGACCCGGCTGCAGGAGGTCCTGCAGCAGGTCAAGGAGGGCGTGGTGTTCTGCGACGTCTGCGGCAACGTCTCCGAGGAGACGACCTGCCGCATCTGCCGGGACGCCCGGCGGGACAAGACGCTGGTCTGCGTGGTGGAGGAGCCCAAGGACGTGCTCGCGGTGGAGCGCACCCGCGAGTTCAAGGGCCGCTACCACGTGCTCGGTGGTGCGCTGGATCCGCTGTCGGGCGTCGGACCGGATCAGCTCCGGGTCCGGGAGCTGCTGGCGCGGATCGGGACCGACGAGATCAGCGAGGTGATCATCGCGACGGACCCGAACACCGAGGGCGAGGCGACCGCGACGTATTTGGTGCGGATGTTGCGCGACTTCCCGGGTCTGAACGTCACGCGGCTCGCTTCAGGACTTCCGATGGGTGGCGACCTGGAGTTCGCCGATGAATTGACGCTCGGCCGGGCGCTGTCCGGTCGGCGTTCGATGTAGTAGGCGTGAACGTTTAAAACGCGAACAAATCAATAGCGAGAACGGCGGCGCCTTTCTTCTCGGACTTCCGGGAGGTCAGGCGCCGTCTTCGTGTCCGAGGAAACAAGTCGCCAGGGTCTTGACTAGGACGATTCGTTCCTCTATTCGCCCGCGTTTAGCGGAGAACTCGCAGTTCTGGCAAGGTCCTTCTTTTGTCCGATTGCTCCCCGTTCGCTAAGGATCGCCTAAGTAGCGCGATCGTAACCTTGATTGTTCCATTCCCCTCCTTTCGAGGGTTACTCTCACGGAACTCTGCTGCCTCTGGACACAAACGGGTGGGTAAATCCAATGAGTAGAGCTCCATCGGTGCGGCGAAGCGGAACCCGCTCTCTGCGTCGGATCATCACGGTCGGCATCGCATTCACAACTGCTGCGTCCCTGGCGGGCTGCGCGCAATCCGAGCGCGGGGCCGGTGGCGGAGAGGGCGGCACCTTCACCTTCGGTGCTGCCGGTGCTCCGGACCTGTTCGACCCCTTCTACGCCTCCGACGGGGAGACCTTCCGCGTCACCCGCCAGCTGATGGAGGGCCTGGTCAACTTCAAGCCCGGCTCGGTCGAGGTCGAACCCGCGCTGGCCGAGAGCTGGGAGCACACCCCGGACGGCAAGACCTGGACGTTCAAGCTGCGCAGCGGCGTGAAGTTCCACGACGGCACGGACTTCAACTCCGACGCGGTCTGCAAGAACTTCCAGCGCTGGTACAACCAGACCGGGGCCGGGCAGAACAACGCGCTGTCCTACTACTGGATCGAGAACTTCGGCGGCTTCGCCGACGGCAAGGCGCCCTCGCTGTTCCAGAACTGCGAGAACCCGGACCCGACGACCGCGGTCGTGCACCTGACCCGCGCGACCTCGAAGTTCCCCGACCTGCTGGGACTTCCGTCGTTCAGCATGCAATCGCCGACGGCGATGGAGCAGTACAAGGCCAACGACGTGCAGGCGCAGGGCGACAGCTTCGTCTACCCCGAGTACGCCAAGGCCCACCCGACCGGCACGGGGCCGTTCAAGTTCGACTCCTACGACCAGTCCAACGGCACCATCAAGCTGGTCCGCAACGACCAGTACTGGGGTGACAAGACCAAGGTCAACGAGCTGATCTTCCGGATCATCCCGGACGAGACCGTCCGCAAGCAGGAGCTGGAGTCGGGCGCGATCGACGGCTACGACTTCCCCAACGCCGCCGACCTGAAGGCGCTGCGCGACGCGGGCCACAAGGTCCAGGTCCGCGACCCGTTCAACATCATGTACCTGGGGATCACCCAGAAGAACAACCCGGCGCTGCAGAACCTCAAGGTCCGGCAGGCCCTGGCCCACGCGGTGGACCGGGAGACGCTGGTCAAGGCCAACCTGCCGGAAGGCGCCTCGGTGGCCAGCCAGTTCTACCCGCAGAACGTCGACGGCTACGCGCCCGACGTGCAGCAGTACCCGCACGATCCGGCCAAGGCCAAGCAGCTGCTCGCCGAGGCGGGCGCGTCGAACCTGACGGTGAACTTCTACTGGCCGACCGAGGTCACCCGGCCCTACATGCCGGACCCGCAGGGCATCTACAACGCCCTCGCCGAGGACCTGCGCGAAGCCGGCATCACCGTGAACCCGGTGAGCAAGCCGTGGAACGGCGGCTACATCGACGACGTCGACAACGCCAAGGCCGACATCTTCCTGCTCGGCTGGACCGGTGACTACAACACGCCGGACAACTTCATCGGCACGTTCTTCGGCACGCCGACCAACCGCTTCTACACCGCGGGCGCGCCGTGGGGCGAGGACCTGGCGGGGCAGCTGAAGGCGGCCGACTCCGAGCCGGACGAGGCCAAGCGCACCTCGATGTACCAGGACATCAACCGCAAGCTGCTGTCCGAGTACCTGCCCGCGGTTCCGCTGTCGCACTCGCCGCCGGCGATCGTGACGAGCTCCCGAGTCCAGGGTCTGGTGACCTCACCGCTGACCGCCGAAGAGTTCGCTTCGGTGAGCGTCTCGGAGCAGTGATCCCGAGGTTCTGCGCGCGGGGCCGGTGCCAACCGGTTCCGCGCGCAGCACCCGGTTCGCTGACTTGAACACGGGGGTTTTCGCGTGCTCCGCTTCACTGTTCGACGACTGGGACAGCTGGTCCTGGTCGTCTTCGTCCTGTCGATGCTGCTGTTCGGCTGGCTGCGCATGCTGCCGGGCGGACCGGTCTCGGCACTGCTGGGCGACCGCGCCACACCGGCGGCGCGGGAGCAGCTCGAGAAGGCTCTCGGGCTCGACCAGCCGATCTTCGTGCAGTACTTCAAGTTCCTCGGCCGGGCGATCACCGGCGACTTCGGCACCTCGACCGGGGTGCAGCGCGGTGACTCCGCGCTGGACGTGTTCATCACGCGCTTCCCGGCGACGCTGGAGCTGTCCATCCTGGCGCTGCTGCTGGCCGTGGTGGTCGGCATCCCGCTCGGGTACCTGGCCGCCCGCAAGCGCGGGGGATGGCTGGACAACCTGAGCATCACCTGGTCGCTGGTGGGCGTCGCGGTTCCGGTGTTCTTCCTGGCGTTCCTGCTGAAGTTCGTCTTCGCCATCGAGCTCGGCGCGCTGCCCGCGTCCGGGCGGCAGGACTCGGCGATCAACGCCACCCGGGTCACCGGCTTCTACATCCTCGACGGGTTGCTGACCCGCGAGTGGGACGCCTCCTGGAACGCTCTGGTGCACCTCATCCTGCCCGCCATCGCGCTGTCGACCATCCCGTTCGCGGTGATCTTCCGGATCACCCGGGCCGCGGTGCTCGACGTGATGGACGAGGACTACGTGCGCACCGCGCGCGCGAAGGGCCTGGGGCAGATGGTGATCCGGCGCAGGCACATCCTGCACAACGCGATGCTGCCGGTGGTCACCACCATCGGTCTGCAGACCGGTGCGCTGCTGGCGGGCGCGGTGCTGACCGAGCGGGTGTTCAACATCGCCGGCATCGGGCAGGCCGTCGCGATCGGCTTCGAGCGCAAGGACTTCCCGGTGCTGCAGGTGGTCATCCTGGCTTCCGCGATGGTCTACGTGCTGGTCAACCTCGTCGTCGACCTCTCGTACGCGTTGATCGACCCACGACTGCGGACACGGTGAGGGACGATGGTGCTCAACACGCAGCGCAAGGACAAGCTCGACGCGCTGGCGGAATCGGCCTCCGACGCCGGTGTCAGCCTCGCCGCGTCGGCCTGGCGGAGGTTGCGCCGCAACCCGGTCTTCATCGTCGGGGCCCTGGTCATCGTGGCGTTCGTGCTGCTGGCCCTGCTGGCGCCGCTGATCGCGCCGCACGACCCGGCGCAACGCCTGCTGGAATCGCAGGTCTCCCGCGCGGAGAACACGATCCCGCCGTCGCAGCCCGGATTCCCGCTCGGCGGTGACCAGTACGGCCGCGACCTGCTGTCCCGGCTGCTGCTGGGTTCTCAGCAGACGCTGCTGGTGGCGGTGCTGGCCACCGTCATCGGCCTCGGCGGCGGTCTGGTGCTCGGCCTGCTCGCCGGTGCTTTCGGCGGCTGGGTGGACTCGCTGGTCATGCGCATCGCCGACGTGATGCTGTCGGTGCCGTCGCTGCTGCTGGCGGTGTCGATCGGCGCGCTGTTCGCCGAGCAGACCCAGTTCACCGTGATCCTCGCGGTGGCGATCGTGCAGGTCCCGATCTTCGGGCGGCTGCTGCGCGGCACGATGCTGGCGCAACGCAGCAGCGACCACGTGCTGGCGGCGCGGGCTCTCGGCGTGAAGGAGAGCGCGATCGTGTTCCGGCACATGCTGCCCAACGCGTTGGGACCGGTGATCGTGCAGGCCACGCTGGTGCTGGCGGTGGCCATCATCGACGCGGCGGCGCTGTCCTTCCTGGGCCTGGGCGCGGCCGACGACTCGGTGCCGGAATGGGGCCAGATGCTCGGCGGCGCGCAGGGCATCATCGACTCGCACCCGCAGCTGGCGTTCTGGCCCGCGGGTTGCATCATCCTGGTCGCCTTCGGGTTCACGCTGGTCGGCGAGTCGCTCCGCGACGCGCTGGACCCCAAGCGGCGCCGGTAAGGGGAGTTGGCAATGGCACTGCTGGAAGTTCGCGACCTCTCCGTGGTCTTCGCCCGCAAGGGCGAGCCGCCGGTGACCGCGGTGGACGGGATCTCCTTCGACGTCGAACCGGGCAAGACCGTCGGCCTCGTCGGCGAGTCCGGCTGCGGCAAGTCGGTGACCTCGCTGGCGATCATGGGTTTGCTGCCGCCGCGCGGGGCGGAGGTGTCCGGCTCGGTGTCCTTCGACGGCACCGATCTGCTGACGCTGCCGAAGAAGGAGCTCGACGCCCGGCGCGGCAAGGACCTGAGCATGGTGTTCCAGGACCCGCTGACCTCGCTGAACCCGGTGGTTCCCATCGGGTTGCAGGTCTCCGAGGTCATCGAGCGGCACCGGGGTCTGCCCCGCAAGCAGGCGATGCCCGAGGCCGAGGAGCTGCTGCGCAAGGTGGGCATCCCGGACCCGAACCGGCGGCTCAAGGAGTACCCGCACCAGCTCTCGGGCGGGATGCGGCAGCGGGCGCTGATCGCGATGGCGCTGGCCTGCAAGCCGCGGCTGCTCATCGCGGACGAGCCGACGACGGCGCTGGACGTGACGATCCAGGCGCAGATCCTCAAGCTGCTCTCGGAACTGGTCGCCGAGACCGACACCGCGCTGATCATGATCACCCACGATCTCGGCGTGGTGGCGGGGCTGTGCGACGAGGTGAACGTGCTCTACGCCGGTCGCGTGGTGGAACGCGCGGCGCGGCACGAGCTGTTCGCCCGGCCCAAGCACCCCTACACCGCAGGCCTGCTGGCCTCGATCCCGCGACTGGATTCGCCCCGCGGGCAACGCCTGTCGCCGATCACGGGTTCGGTGGCCGACAACATCCCGTGGGACACCGGGTGCGCGTTCTGCCCGCGCTGCCCGAACGCCACCGAGGTGTGCGAGCGCGAGACCCCCGAGGTCAGCGTCGACGCGGGAGCGCGGTTGCTGCGCTGCCACAACCCGGTTCGCGAGCCGATCTCGAACAGCGTGGAGGCGTCATGAGCGAAAATCTCGTCCCTCGCGCTCATGTGAGCCGACCGGGTGCGGGTGTCCCGCAGGACGGAGTGGCGTCATGAGCGAAAATCTCGTCCCCCGCGCTCATGTGAGCCGACCGGGTGCGGGTGTCCCGCAGAACGGAGTGGCGTCATGAGCGACAATCCTGTGTCCAGCGCTCAGGACGGCGTGAGCGAGGACGTGCTCGTCGAGCTGAACGACGTGAAGGTGCACTTCCCGATCAAGAAGGGCATGGTGCTCGACCGGACGGTCGGCCACGTCTACGCCGTGGACGGGGTGTCGCTGAGCATCAAGCGCGGTGAGACCTACGGTCTCGTCGGGGAATCCGGTTGCGGCAAGTCGACCCTGGGGCGCGCTGTGCTGCGGTTGGAGAAGCCGACCGGCGGCGAGGTCGTCTTCGACGGCACCGACCTGTCCGGCATGAAGGGCGAGAAGCTGCGCAAGATGCGGCAGCGGATGCAGATGGTCTTCCAGGACCCGCTGTCCTCGCTCGACCCGCGCCAGTCGGTGGAATCGCTGCTGGTGGAAGGCATGCGGGCGCACGGCCTGGCCCACGACAAGGCGTCCACCGACGAGCGGCTGCGCGAACTGCTCGACGCCGTCGGGCTGCCGCCGACCGCGCTGCGCAAGTACCCGCACGAGTTCTCCGGCGGGCAGCGCCAGCGCGTCGGCATCGCCCGCGCCCTGTCGGTCGGCCCGGAGCTCGTGGTGGCCGACGAACCGGTTTCGGCGCTGGACGTCTCGGTGCAGGCGCAGGTGCTCAACCTGCTGGAGGACCTGCAGGAGGAGTTCGGCCTGACCTACCTGGTGATCGCGCACGACCTCGCCGTGGTGCGGCACATCGCCGACCGGGTGGGCGTGATGTACCTGGGCGGGATCGTCGAGGAGTCCACATCGGACGCTCTCTACGAGCAGCCGCTGCACCCCTACTCCAAGGCGCTGCTGTCGGCGGTTCCGGTGCCGGACCCGCAGGTCGAGGACGCTCGCGAGCAGATCCTGCTCACCGGCGACCTGCCCTCACCGGCGAACCCGCCGTCGGGCTGCCGGTTCCACACCCGCTGCCCGTGGCGGCAGGAGGAGCGCTGCGACAGCGAACGCCCGGTCCTGCGGGAGATCGGAGCGGGTCACCGGGTCGCCTGCCACTTCGCCGAGGCGATCCGCGACGGCGAGCTCCAGCCCCGCTCGGTGGCGCCGGAAGAGGTCGTCCCGACGGCGTGATCCTGACGGTTTCTCGCGAGCCCGTTCCGTCGCGGCCGACGTCCACATAGGATCTTCGGCTGGAGGAGGGAGGTCGCGCGTGAGGTACAGCAGCGCGCTCCGGTGCTCGGCCTGCGAGCACCGGGCGATCCTGGACCGAACCGTCGCCACCCGGCTTGTCGCCGAGACCAACCAGGCGCTGGTGCTCTACGACTGCCCGGTGGGAAATGGCGTGCACGTCAGGAATCCGGAATTCGAGAAGGGCCCGATTGCTTGATGTGTGGTGAGGGTTCCTTTGCGTGGCGGTGCGGGTGGCGGAACCTGACGCGCCGCCTGGCCTCCGGGCGCCACGACTGATGTATGCCAATACACGGCGTCGCGTCGTCCTCACCCAGGCGACGCGTCAGAGCCCGCGGCGGTGCGAGTTGAGTCCCACACCTGGAACAGCGGCTCCGCCGCAATCCTGACCAGGTCGACAGATCGGGCCCTTCTGCGCGTCACACGGGTGTCGGCTCCAGCGCCGGCCGGCGCCGGGCGATCCGCATGCTGCCCAGCAGCACCCCGCCGACGACCACCGCCCCGGCGGCGAGCTCGAACGGGTGCGGCTGCTCGCCGAGGATCAGCCAGGCCGTGCTGAACCCGACCACCGGAACCAGCAACGAGAACGGGGCCACCGTGCTCGCCGGGTACCTGCCGAGCAGCGTCGTCCACAGCCCGGATCCGACCAGGGTGGCCAGCAGCGACGTGTAGGCGAGACCGGCCAGCGCAACCGTCCCGGTCGGGGAGTCCAGCACGGTGGTGACCGCGTGCCAACCGGTCGTCGGCCCCTCGAACACCGCGGACGCCGCGAACATCGGCACCGGCGGGACGATCGCGATCCACAGCGAGAGGTGCAGCGGGTTCGGCGCTTCGGCCTTGCGGCTGCACAGGTTGCCCAGCGCCCAGGAGAACGCGCCGCACAGCGTGATCAGCATCGGCAGCAGGGTCGCGGTCTGCGCGCGGTGCCACCCGATGGCGACCATGCCCAGCACCGCCGTGGTGATGCCCAGCACCTGCACCGGCGTGAGCTTCTCGCGCAGCAGCAACGCACCCAGCAGCACGGTGAACGGCGCCGACCCCTGCTGCACCAGCGAGGCCAGCCCGGTCGGCATGCCGATCTTCATCGCGACGAACAGGAACGCGAACTGCAAGGTCCCGAAGAACAGGCCGTAGCCGATCAGCCAGCGCCACTTCACCCGCGGGAACGGCACGAAGAACAGGATCGGCAGCAGCACGGCGAAGCGCAGCCCGGCGAAGAAGAACGGCGGGAAGTGCCCCAGCCCCTGGTCCAACGCGATGAAGTTGCCGCCCCAGAACACTGCGACGACCACCGCCAGCAGGCGATCTCTCGTGGTCATACCGCTCAGCCTGCGGGGGCCGTCTGTGAAGCACAAGCAATACTATTTGCAGGTACTGTGTAATATTCCTCTATGGACGTTCGCAGGCTGAGACTCCTGCGCGAGCTGGCCGATCGCGGCACGGTCACCGCGGTCGCCAACGCCCTGTCCTACACGCCTTCTTCGGTGTCGCAGCAGATCCGGGCCCTGCAGGCCGAGGTCGGGGTGCGGCTGACCGAACCGGCCGGACGTGGGCTGCGCCTCACCGACGCCGGCTGGGCGCTGGCCACCCGCGCCGACGAGGTGCTGGCCGCGCTGGACCGGGCCGAGGCCGAGCTCGACACCTACCGCTCGTCACCGCGCGGCGTGGTGCGCGTCGCGATGTTTCCCTCCGGTGCGTTCCTGCTGCTCCCGGGCGTGCTGCGGCGCATCGCCGAGCACCCGAAGGTCCGGCTGGAGGCTCGCGACATCGACATGGTGCCGTCGGAGGTCCCCCGCCTCACCGCCGACTTCGACCTGGTCGTCACGCACCGGGACGACCAGGCACCGCCGCACGACGGCGAGCGGGTCGCGGTCACGCCGCTGCTGCGCGAGCCGCTGGACGTGGCGATGCCGCTCGGGCACCCGTTGGCGGGCCGCGAACGCGTCGAGCTCACCGAGCTGGTCGGCGAACCCTGGCTGAGCGTCGACATCGGCTTCCCGGTCGACGACGTGCTGCGCTCGCTGGCGGTGCGCACCGGTGTGCGCCCGACGGTCGTCCAGCGCATCAACGACTTCCGGGTCACCGAAGCGCTCGTCGCCGCAGGTCACGGCATCGCGCTGCTGCCCAGGTACACGGTGAACAGCTCGCAGCTCGTGATGCGCCCGCTCGCCGGGGTCCGCGCGGGCCGCAACATCGAGGTCGTCTCCCGCAAGGGCGCCACCGAGCGCCCGGCCGTGCAGGTCGCCCTGGACGCGCTCACCGCCGAGGCCCGCGCTCGGACCGAGGCCAACTCACCGGGGTGAGTTGGCGGCGGCCCAGCGGCAGATCGCGGCGAGTTCGTCGCCGTGCTCGGCGAGCGTGCCGTCCACGACGCCCACGACGGGCAGGTGGCCTTCGCGCACCACGTCCGGCGGCCTCGGGACGTAGCCCTTCTCGTGCACACCCGTGCTGCCCGGTCCCGGAGTGCCCTCGGCGAGGTGTCCGGTGGTCCGGGCGTAGCGCGACAGGACCCGGGGTTCGCGCAGGTCGCGGTCGGTTCCGAACCACTGCTGGCTCAACGGGAACAGCGCGCTGAGCGCGTCCCACCAGCCCTCGGCGGCCAGCACCAGACCCGGATGCCGCCGGTGCAGCTCCTCGACCAGCAGCCGGTACCCGTCGAACACGTCGTGGCGCGGGTCGTTGAAGTAGTAGCCCACGGTGTCCAGGAACGCCGCGTCCACGCCGAACTCGTCGACCAGCGCGGAGATCGACTCCACCAGGTGCGCGCGGAACCCGGGCTCGGCGGGGTTGAGGAAGACCTGATCGCCCTCGCCGGAGCGGTCGGAGTCCCAGTCGGGGCGGTTGAGCAGCTCCACGTAGCGGTCGGTGTCGTTGCGCATCACCGCCCGCTCCCAGTCCGGGTACTGCGCGACGTTGGCGCCGTGCCCGCCGAACATCGGCATCAACCGGAACCCGAGCTCGTGCGCGGTGCGGACGAGCTCGGCGAACCCCTCGTCGCCGCCGAGATCAGCACCGGGCCGGTAGCGCGGGTAGGCGTAGTAGTAGCGGCCTTCCCAGCCGGGCAGGTAGGCGAGCACGCGATGCGGGTCGATGTGCTGCGCGATGAAGCGGAGGGCCTCGCTCATCTGCGGGAACGTGTTGAACACGTAGCCGGTCCAGTGCTGGCCGTGCAGCGTCACCACCAGCGCGGTGTCGCGCAGCCAGCCGGGCACGTCCGGCCGGGACTCCCACGGCCGCAGCCCGTGCGCGCCCTCGACGAACCGCAGGTGCTCGTCCAGGTCCTGGTCCGGCGACGAGGCGTCCTGGCGCAGCCGGACCTCCGGGACCCGGCAGGTCGTCCCGCGCGCCGACGCGGCGGGCACGTGCAGCAGCTCCACGATCGGCTCTGGGGAGTGGACGGGCGTGTTGACGTGCAGCACGTGCCTGCGCACCGACGGGTCCCGGACGCTCAGCAGCGAGCAGTCGGACTCCGCGCCGACGGCGACCCACGGCGTCGCCCAGTCCGGGCTCGGGTACTCCAGCTGGAAGCGCTCGTGGTGGCTGTGCGAGCGGCCGGTGTTCGGCGCCCACCAGCCGGCGCTCAGCTGCCGCTCCGGCAGACCCCGCAGCAGCAGCTTGACGGCCTTGATCGGCTCGGTGTGCTCCGCGGTGATCGACCAGCTCAGCACGCCGTCCCGGAGCGCGACCTCGACGTCGACGACACCCGCGTCGACGGTGCGCTGCTGCCCGAGCGCGGCGTAGCCGGTGCGCAGGTGCACGCGACCGGCGTCGACGAGCGGTTCGGCGGGTCGCAGGCCGTAGCCGTTGGTGGTGGTGAACACCTGCACCGACCAGCTCAGCGGGCCGCCAGGCACGGGGAAGCGCGGATCGCGGGGGTCGAAGCTCAGATCGGTGTCGATCAGGCTCATCTCGGCACCGACGTGTAGCCGATCGCCTTCTCCACCAGGTAGGCCAGGCTCTCGGCTTCCTCCGCGGTGAAGATCAGGGTGTCCCCGGGCGGTAGCACGACTCCGACGCGGTCACCCATGACCAGCACGGTCACGTTCCCGCAGCCGTTCGACGTGGCGCACTCGATGCGCCACCGCAGCTGCTCCGTCGGATCTTCGGTCGGCCACATAGCCACATCACTGAACCGTGCGAACTCTCGAACATCAAGTTTCATAGACCGTTCGAGTGATGATCTGCTGGCGGAGATAGAAGAGGAGAAGCGGCCATGCCCCGACGTTTCCCCCGTCTGCGCCGCTTCTCCTCAACTAGTTCTCCCCCAGGGGGCGCCGCCTGCATCCCTGCGACGTGCGTCCATGATGCCCGTTCGCGGCGCCGGGCAATACCGACTTTGGTCGAGTCCGTTCCCCGATTTAGCGTGAGGGTCGTGCTCGGCCGATGGGCCGTGCGGGCTAATGGATCCCCGGGTCCCGTCCGCTCTGCCCTGTTACCGGAGTTGTGCCCGTGACCGGCGATTTCCCGCCACCCGGTGCCCGGTGGCGATCGAGCGGCAGTCCGTACCCTTGCAGGAGCCGAACTGCGCTTGCCCCCGACAGAACGGATTTCCATGATCGAGTGGCTGAACACGATCCCAGCCGGGGTGATCTACCTGGTGGTCGCGGGGATCATCGGGCTGGAGAGCGTGGGAATCCCACTGCCCGGCGAGATCCTGCTGGTCAGCGCCGGGGTCGCGGCCTCGCACGGGGTGATCAACCCGATCCTGCTCGCCACCTTCGCCTCGATCGGGGCGATCGTCGGGGACTCGATCGGCTACGCCGTCGGCAAGCGCTTCGGCCGCAAGCTGCTGACCTGGCTGGGCACCAAGCTGCCGAAGCACTTCGGCCCCAAGCCGCTGGCCCAGGCGGAGAAGCTCTTCGATCGCTGGGGAGCCTGGACGGTCTTCGGCGGCCGGTTCGTCGCGCTGCTGCGCATCCTCGCCGGGCCGCTCGCGGGCAGCCTCGGCATGCCCTACCGCAAGTTCCTGCTGGCCAACGCGACCGGCGGCATCGCGTGGGCGGGCCTGGTGACCGCCCTGTCCTACGGGTTCGGCCTGGTCGCCGGCCAGTGGTTCCACCGCTTCTCGTGGATCGGCCTGGTCATCGCCGTCGCCTTCGCCTGGTGGAGCACCCGCATCATCCAGAAGCGAGTGGAACGAGCTGAAGCAGCGGAAGAACCAGAACCGGCCCAATCCACCTGACCCTCCTGGCCAGAACCACCTCACCCCGGCACGGTGGCGACCGGAATACGGCGGTATTCGGTCCCCCGATTACGGCGGTAATCCGGGTGGTGAACGGAATACCGCCGTAATCAGGACCCGGAATATCGCAGTATTCGGGTGCCGGATTACGGCGGTAATCGGGTCAGCCGAGCCGGGTACGGCTGGGTCGGGTCAGCGGGAGGCCCGGTTGGCGGCCGAGACGACTGCGCGGAGCATGGCCGCGATCGTCGAGGTGTCCACTCCGACACCCCAGAAGACGTCGTCTCCGACGGTGCACTCCAGGTAGGCCGCCGCACGCGCGTCGTCGCCCGAGGTGAGCGCGTGCTGGTGGTAGTCCAGGACGCGGATGTCGTAGCCCACGGTGCTCAAGGCGTCGACGAACGCCGATACCGGCCCGTTGCCGCGACCGGTGATCTCGCGCTGCTCGCCGTCCACGACCACCGACGCGGTGATCGTCTCGTCGCCGGACTCACCCGAGGAGCTCTGCCGGACCAGCTTCAGCGGAGCGTCGGCCTCCAGGTACTCGGCGGAGAACGCCGTCCACATGTCGGCCGGGCTGACCTCGCCGCCCTCGCCGTCGGTGTGGGCCTGCACGGCCTTGGAGAACTCGATCTGCAGCTTGCGCGGCAGCTCCAGCTGGTGCTCGGTTTTCATCACGTAGGCCACGCCGCCTTTGCCGGACTGCGAGTTGACCCGGATGACGGCCTCGTAGCTGCGGCCCACGTCCTTGGGGTCGATGGGCAGGTACGGGACCTCCCACGGGTGCTCGTCGACGGAGCGGCCCGCCTTCTCGGCCTCGGCGCTCAGCGCGTTCAGGCCCTTGTTGATGGCGTCCTGGTGGCTGCCGGAGAACGCGGTGTAGACGAGCTCACCGCCCCACGGGTGCCGCTCGGCGACCGGCAGCTGGTTGCAGTGCTCGACGGTGCGCTTGACGTAGTCGATGTCGGAGAAGTCGATCTGCGGGTCGATGCCCTGGCTGAACAGGTTCATGCCCAGCGCGACCAGGTCGACGTTGCCGGTGCGCTCGCCGTTGCCGAACAGGCAGCCCTCGATGCGGTCGGCGCCGGCCTGGTAGCCCAGCTCCGCGGCGGCGATGCCGGTGCCGCGGTCGTTGTGCGGGTGCAGCGACAGGATCACCGAGTCGCGGCGAGCCAGGTTGCGGTGCATCCACTCGATGGAGTCCGCGTAGACGTTCGGGGTGGCCATCTCGACGGTGGCGGGCAGGTTCAGGATGACCGGCCGCTCCGGGGTGGGCTGCCAGATCTCGGTGACCGCGTCGCACACCTCGACGGCGTAGGACAGCTCGGTGCCGGTGTAGGACTCCGGCGAGTACTGGAACCGGAAGTCGGTGTCCGGGTACTTGCCCGCCAGCTCCAGGGCCAGTTCGGCGCCCATCTTGGCGATCTTCTTGATGCCTTCGCGCTCCTCGCGGAACACCACGCGGCGCTGCAGGATCGACGTCGAGTTGTAGATGTGCACGATGGCCTTCGGCGCGCCCTCCAGGGCCTGGAAGGTGCGCTCGATCAGCTCCGGTCGGCACTGGGTCAGCACCTGGATGCGCACGTCCTCGGGGATGGCGCCGTCCTCGATGATCTCGCGGACGAAGTCGAAGTCGGTCTGGCTGGCGGCCGGGAACCCGACCTCGATCTCCTTGTAGCCCATCTGCACGAGCAGCTCGAACATGCGGCGCTTGCGGGCGGGCGACATCGGGTCGATCAGCGCCTGGTTGCCGTCGCGCAGGTCGACGGCGCACCACAGCGGGGCCTGGGTGATCCGCTTGTCCGGCCAGGTGCGGTCGGGCAGCGACACGTCCTCGACGAGCTCGTGGAACGGCTTGTACCGGTGGAAGGGCATCGAGCTGCCCCGCTGCGGGTTCCACGACGGCTGACCGGCGGGCGCGGGCTTGGACGGCTTGCGCACACGGCCGGTGAACGGGGCCTGCGCGTCGGGGTTGTTGCTGCTCATGAGAGGCGTTCTCCTGGTCGCTTACCGGTTCTCGGACTGCATGGGAGACCGGCGCGTTCGTACCCCGCGACGAGGGGCCGGTCTAGGAGACCCCGTCGCGGCGGCGAAGCAGGAGAACGCGAGCCACGGAGCAAGGCTAACCGCAACAAGGGCCTGCAACGCAAGCGGCCTTTCCAGATCGTGGGACCGGGTGGCTGTTCGCGGGCGAACAACCCTGCCGATTTCGCCGGTTCTCGTGCCACACTGTGATCGTGACCGAGGAAGTTCGTACCGGTGCCCACGAGAGCGGCGTGCGACGCGCTGACCTGCGACGCGGGTGGGGCCGTTTCGTCGACGTGCTGATCCTGGTGGTGCGCTGGGCGGGGTTGGTGTGCGCCTCGCTGCTGGCGATCCATGTGATCCTCACCATCGGCAGCGCGAATCCGGACAACGGCATCACCCAGTTCGTGGCCTCCGTCGCCGATCCGCTGGCCCTCGGCTTCCAGGACCTGTTCACCCCGGCCGACCCGCAGCTGGCGGTCCTGCTCAACTACGGCATCGCGGCCCTCTTCTGGCTGGTCATCACCTCCATCGCCCGGCGGATCCTCGCCGCCCTGCGCTGATCGGCGTTGGCGGTGTGACGCACACCGTCGTGTGATCCCGTCTTCGCGGAGACCGCCGCGGCAGCTCGGCTTGGCAGGATCGGGGTGACCCCCGGTCGCTCGGCGTGGAGCGCAGGCCCCGGCGACCCGAAGGGATTGCGGTTGACCAGCGGCGCGCTCCCGAGACTCGAAGCACCTGCCTGGCTGCGGCGGATGCTGCGACCCATCGCCATCCCGACCGACTGGACCCGCGTCGTCGCGGCCGCCGTCGGCGTCGGGTCCCCGCAGGTCGTCGGCCTGCTCACCGGACGCATCGACGAAGCCGTGCTGGCTTCGGTCGGCGCGCTGTGCGCGAGCTTCTCCGACGTCACCGGCTCCTACCGGTTCCGGCTGCGGCGCCTGGCGATCGCCGTGGTGCTCGGCGCGATCGGCTTCGCCGCCGGCGCTGCCGCCCCCGACCCGCTGTGGGCGGTGGTGGCCGTGCTGGCGGTGTCGGTCCCGTCGGTGCTGGCCAGCAGGCTGGGGGAGCTGTGGTCCTCCGGCGGCGCGCACATGCTGACCTTCTGCGTGGTGGCGACCGGCCAGCGCTCCCCGGTGCTCGCGCTGCACGAGCAGGTCGCCTGGTTCCTGGCCGGTGAGCTGCTGGTCCTGGCGCTGGCGGCGGCGACGTGGCCGGTGCGCGGAACGGCCCCGGCCAGGGACGCGGTCGCGGACATCTTCACCGCGATCCTGCGGATGTTCGGGCCCGGCAACACGGTCACCGCCCGGCAGCGGCTGACCAAGGCGCTCGACACCGCGCACGACGTGCTCATCGGTGGCGCGTCGATGTCGCGCAGCCGGGTCCGCGACCGGCTGCACCTGATCTACCTGCGCGCGACTCCGGTGGTGGAGGCGGCGGTGTCGGTCGCGCACGCCGGGATCACCCCGCCGCTGCGCACCCGCGAAGCGCTGGCCGGACTGGCCCGCTGCGTCCGCACCGGCGAGATCCCGCCCCGGTTCCAGCCGAGCCCGACCGAATCCGCACTGGTCAGGGCGCTGGACGAGGGGATCGCCGAGCTCGTCGACGCGTTCCGCGATGCCAAGCGCTCCCCGGCGCCGGGCAGGCAGCGGGAGCGGCTGAGCATCGGTGCCACGACCTGGTGGCAGGTGCTGCGGATGCTGCTGTGCCTGGCGCTGGCCGAGGGGTTCGCCGTGCTCGCGGGCTTCGAGCAGGGCTACTGGATCGCGCTGACGGTCGCGCTGGTGCTGCGCCCCCACTCCGGATCGGTGTTCGCCCGGACCGTGCTGCGCGCGCTCGGCACGATCCTGGGCGTGCTGGTGGCGTGGGCGCTGCTGGCGCTGCTGCCGACCGGGTGGTGGCTGGTGCCGTTCATCGTCGCCTTGGCCGGGAAGCTGCCGGTAGCGCTGAGCAGGCACTACGGGTTGTTCAGCGCGGTGGTGACGGCGCTGGTGCTGCTTCAGATGAGCCAGCAGGCGCAGTTCTACCCCGCGGCCCGGCTGGTGGACACCTTCGTCGGCTGCGCGATCGTGCTGGTGGTCGGGTACCTGTTGCGCGGCGTGCGGGGCGGGCCGTCGCTGCGGGACGGTGTCGCCGACGCGGTCGAGTCGGTGGCCGACTACCTCTCCCGGTCGCTGGCCGGTGCCGAGCACGGGCGTCCGGCGTTGCGCCGCCGCACCTACCGGCAGCTCGCCGACCTGCGCTCCCGGCTGCAGCAGCTGCTGATGAGCCCGGACCGCCACGCCGAGGCCGAGGCGTGGTGGCCGACGATCGCCGTGCTGGAGCGGGTCGTCGACGCGGCCACCGAGCAGGCCGTCCGGGCCGGCGACACCGACCTGCAGCAGGCGCAGCGCCTGGTCTCCACGATGCGCACGGTCAACCGCCGTCTGCGCGCTGATCCCGAGGTCCGCCCGGACTCGCTGCACGCCGAGATCGACGCGATCTACCACCACATGGCGAGGTGATCGGAGTCAGGCGATCTCGTGGAGGGTGGCGTGCAGCCGTTCCGCGGCCTGCCAGACGTCGACGTGGGAGAGCCAGGCCGGGGCGAAGTTGAAGCGGATCAGGTCCGGCTCGGCGAACTCCACCAGCACGCTGCGGTCCGACAGCAGATCGGCGATGCGCTGCGCCTGCTCGTGCCGCAGGCAGACCTGGGCGCCGCGCGGGGAACCGGCGGTGCGCACCTCGATCGCGGCCTCCGGGCAGAACTCGCCGATGCGCTCCAGGAACAGCTCCACCAGGCCCGACGTCTTCGCCGCGAGCGCTCCGACCGGGACACCGTCGAGGTTGGCCAGCACGTCCCGCAGTTCGGCCGCCGCGAGGGTCGCGGCCGGTCCGGCGAAGCCGTCGGCGAGCGGGTGCCGCAGGCCGCCGGTCGGGGAGGTCGCCATGTGCCGTTCGGCGACGAAGCCGAAGGACGGCGCGGTCGTGCTCCCACCCAGGAACTTGTGCCCGCACCCGATCGCGAAGTCCGCGCGCCACCTGTGCAGGTCGACGTCCAGCGCTCCGGCCGAGTGGCTGAGGTCCCACAGCGTCAGCGCTCCGCCACCGTGGATCCGGGCGGTGATCGATTCAGCGTCGCGCACCGCGCCGGTGCGCAGGTCCACGTGCGACAGCGCGACCACCGCGATCTTCTCCAGCGGCAGCGAGGCGAGGTCGTCGACGGCGTCGATCAGCTGCAACCGGCCGCCGATGTGGTCGGCGGCGGACTGGGCGAGGCAGCGGTCGATGCCGAAGCAGTCGCGTCCGACGGCGAGCACCGGCCGTCCGGGGCGGAGCCCGGCAGCCGCGACCAGGGCCTTGAACAGGTTGATCGAGGTCGATTCGGCGACGGTGAGCTCGCCGGCGGCCGAGCCGACCAGCGGGGCCAGGGCGTGCGCCGCGAGCCGCGCCTCGCGGCGCCACTCCGGTTCGCCGGAGGTGCGGCCGCTGCGCGGTTCCCAGCGGTGCTGGACGAACCGGCGCAGTCGCGCGGGCGAGGTGCGGGGCATCGGGCCACCGCTGTGGCCGTCGAGGCGGATGACTCCGGGGACGAGGTCGTAGCGCAGGCGCAGTCCAGCGAGCACGTCGGCGTCATCAAGCGCTTCCGCGGTCGTTCTGATACTCGTCCACACGAGTGAAGTCATACCGCATCAGAGAACCACATGTAACCAAAGCGGTGATCAATTGCCGAAAATTGGAAGCGGGCGTAATGCGACCGGACCATCGTTGTGGTCCGTTCAGCTCCGGTCGGATGTCGTGGGGGATGTTCCCGTTGAACTCCCGCCGATTCCGGGAATTCGCCACCGGTTCAGCGCGCTTGCTCCGCGCACTCCCGGCACGTCTTCGCCGAGTTCGCCAGCGTCGAGTGCGCGGCCGCGGTGCCCGCGGCGATGATCAGCAGCAGCGGCCAGTTGTCCGCCAGCGGTAGTGCGGTGGCCAGGGCGATCGTGGTCAGCGGCATCGCGATGCTGGCGGCGGTGCCGGTCCAGGCCATGATCAGCGGCAGCCGGTCCGGCACCGAGAGCCGCCGGGTGATCAGCAGCGCGGCGAAGCCGACGACCGCGGCGGTGCTGGCGATGGTGGCCAGCAGCTGCGCGGTCTGCGACGGCGGGATGCCCTGATCGCGGCCGATCGTCCACGCCAGGTGCCAGCAGCCGAGCAGCACCGGCACGGTCGCCAGCAGCGCGAACGCGGTGTGCCGGGTCTGGGCGAGCGTGAGTTCCCGCTGGCAGCTGGGCGCGACCTCGGCGGGCGTGCCGAACTCGCGCACCGCGTCCCGCACGGCTTCCTCGGGAGGCAGTCCGGCTTCGACGCGCGCGGCCGCGGTGTCGGCCAGGCCGTCTCGGATCTCCTGCACCATGCGCGCCTTGACGCGCGCGGGCCCGCGCAGTTCGGCGGCGAGCTCCTCGGCGTAGCTCTCGATCGCGTTCACGCATCGCTCCCGGGGTTGAGCACGGCGCCGATCGCGGCGGTGAACTGCCGCCAGTCGGCCCGCTCCCCGGCCAGGCTGCGCCTGCCTTCGTCGGTGAGCCGGTAGCAACGCCGACACCGTTCGCCGATCGACTCCCAGCTGCTGGTCAGCAGGCCGAGTCGTTCGAGGCGCTTGAGGGCGGGGTAGATGGTCCCGGTGCGCAGTTCGAGCGCACCGCCGCTGCGGTTCATGACCGCGGTGATGATCGCGTAACCGTGCAGCGGTCCTGGTTCGAGCACGGCGAGCAGGAGTCCGTCCAGGTGCCCTCGAACCGCGTCCGCCTTCATGCTTCTCATCATATCGGGTGAAGGTAGGCAGGGTATATATTGCTTGTCTACCTATTGGTTGCGCGATGACCCCGGAGGTCCTGAGATGACCGCGCTGCTGCTGTCCGTGCACGTCCTGGCGGCGATCGTGCTGATCGGCCCGATCGCCGTCGCCGCCTCGCTGTTCCCCCGCCACGCCCGCACCGAACCGGACTCCGGCGTTGCCCGGCTGCTGCACCGGATCTGCCGCGGCTACGCGCTGGCCGGCATCGCGGTCCCGGTGTTCGGCCTGGCCACCGGCCTGCAGATGGGCGTCCTGGGGGACCCGTGGCTGCTGATCTCGATGGTCCTGACGGTGATCGCGGCGGCGCTGCTGGCGCTGGTGATCCTGCCCGCGCAGGCCGCGATGCTCACCGAACCGGTCGCCTCGGCCGCCAAGCGGCTGACCGCGACCACCGGCGTCTTCAACCTGCTGTGGGCGGTCGTGGTCGTGCTCATGATCGTCCGCCCCGGCTCGTCGACGGGAGCCTGAGGCGTGCGCGCGCTCAAGATCGCCGCGGCCGCCGAGGTCCTGACCCTGGCGCTTCTGCTGCTCAACCTGGCCACGATCCACGCGCAGGGCGTCAGCTCGCTGGTCGGCCCGCTGCACGGCACGGCCTACCTGATCACCATCGCGATGGCCCTCGCGACCATCCCGACCCGAGCCCGCTGGCTCTCCGTCATCCCAGGGGTCGGAGGCCTCCTAGCCCTCTCGCGCCACCCGGCCGGGTGAGCATGTCGAATTTCGCGCGAAATTCGAGTCGAATCTTTCGGACCCGAATTTCGCGCGAAATTCGAAATGGACCTCGAAATCGCAGGTCAGAAGAGTGGTTTGCCCCAGGACTCGGTGAAGACGAGGTCGGTGAGCGGCTTGCGGGCCCGGGGGCGGAGCTCCTTCTCCACGAGGCGCTCCGGCATGTCGTCGAGGTTGCCGAGGTCGCCGATCGCGATCGCCACCATGGGCTCGAAGTCGTCCGGGACCGAGAACTCCACGCGGGCCGCGTCGCGGTCGAAACCGGCCATCTGGTGCGCGTGCAAGCCCACCGCCACGGCCTGCAGGACCAGGTTCTGGGCGGCCAGCGCGAGCCCGTACTCGCCGTAGGGCATCGGTTCGCCGTCGGAGTTGACCGACTGCGCGACGCCGATCGCCAGCGCGGCCGCGTCGCCGGCCCAGCCCTTGTTGCCGCGCGAGAGCGTGCCGTGGATGCGGTCGAAGGTCGACTCGCCGCGGCGGGCGGCGATGAACCTCGCGGGCTGCGTGTTCCCCCACGACGGAGCCCACCGGGCGGCCTCGAACAGCGCCGTGAACTGCTCGTCGTCGATCCTCGCCGCCGGGTCCAGCGCGCGCGGGCTCCAGCGCTTCGCCAGCAGCGGGTGCAGCGGAACCGAGGTGTCCGCGGTCTTGTCCAGTTCGGTCACCGAAAACCTCCCGACAGCTAAAGGTCGCGCTTGGAGCCGCGAGGACCACCCTCGCAGCTCAGCCGCCGAGGTTCCACCACCCGCACCGCCGAGCGGGACGAGTCAGATGGCGTACTCCCAGGCCGTCAGCGAGTAGGCACCGAGCCAGGAGCCGAAGAACACCAGCAGCACCGCTGTGGTGACGGCCGTGGCCGGAGTCCGCTTGCTCAGGCCGATGGCGACCGGGATGAGCAGCGGGAACGCGGGCAACATCAACCGCACCTTGGAGTACATCAGGCCGTCCGAGCCCAGGTCCAGCACCAGAACGGCGGCGGCGAAGAGCACGAGCGGCCACGGCAGCCGGTGCCAGACGCACAGCGCCAGCAGCACGATCGCCGCCAGCACCACCCAGACCGTGAAGGTCTCGAAGACCGACTTGTCCTCGGTCAGCGCCTCGACCACGAACTGCGCGGTCTTCGCGCCGCCGTCGAACGCCGACGACCAGCCGCGGGCCTGCAGCTCGAAGTAGCCGTTGATCTTGCCGGTCTGCAGCCCCACCCAGCCGATGTAGGCGATCATGCCCAGCGGTGCGAGCAGCACGGCCAGCCACGGCCGCCAGGAGTCCCGGCGCTGGACGATCGCGATCACCGCGGCCAGCCCGATCACCCCGATCAGGGCGGCGGCGGTCGGTCGGATCAGCCCGGCGGCCGCGCAGCACAGCCCGGCCAGCGGCCAGTTGCGCTCGACCACGCCGATCAGCGCCCAGATCGACAGCGCGCAGAACAGCGCCTCCGAGTAGGCCATCGACAGGACCACCGACATGGGTGCCGCGGCGAACAGCACCACCAGCAGCAGCCCGACCCTGCGGGTGCCGCCGAGCCGCTCGCCCAGCCGCGCCAGGCCGTAGGCGGCGACGACGCCGCAGATCAGGCTCGCGGTGATCGCCGCGCCGATCGTGCTCACGCCCGGGATCAGCGCGATCGCCATGATCAGCAGCGGGTAACCGGGGAAGAACGCCAGCGGGGTCTCCGGGTACCGGTGCCCGAAGCCGTCCACCATGCTCCGGTTCACGCCGCCGTAGCCGTGGGCGGCGATCTCGGTGTACCACTGCCCGTCCCAGGCGTTGAGGTTGTCCAGCAGAGATTCGTCGTTGACTGCGGAGAGCCAAGCTAGTACGAGCAGTCCTACCAGCCGAATTGCGAGGTAGACCACAGCCGGGGTCAGCGCGATGATCATCCGACGCTGTTGCGGTGTACCCGGTCGCGTGCCGCCGCTCACTCGCGACGTCTGCTGTTTCCGCTGCGTAGCCGCAGTGTTTCCGGTATCCCCCAGGGGTGGTTCCAGCGCGCCCTGCGTGGTGGACAACCCTACGCTCCGCTCTTGTCGACAATCGCGTCCAACAGGGTAGACGTGACGTTCGTGATTGGGGTTCACCCCCGGTGGTCGGTAGGCTAGTCCGGCAGCGGAGCGACCTGGTAGAAGGCCGTTTCGGTCGTGATCGACCGACGCTGTCTCCCGCCGGTCGCGGGGCGGAGGACGCATCCCACCAGCGGATGTCCCACTGCTCTTCGTCCACCCGGTGTCAGCACGGGGACAACCCGTGCCCGGGACGGCCGCAGCGGTCGAGGAGGTTTGTTTCACGTGGCGCTCGTCGTCCAGAAGTACGGCGGTTCCTCACTCGAGAGTGCTGATCGCATCAAACGGGTCGCCGAACGCATCGTCGAGACCCGCAAAGCGGGCAACGACGTCGTGGTCGTCTGCTCCGCGATGGGTGACACCACTGACGAGCTGCTCGACCTCGCCAAACAGGTCAACCCGGCACCGCCGGAGCGGGAACTCGACATGCTGCTGACCGCCGGGGAGAGGATCTCCAACGCGCTGGTCGCGATGGCCGTCGAGTCGCTCGGCGTGGAAGCCCAGTCGTTCACCGGCTCGCAGGCCGGCATGATCACCACCTCGGCGCACCAGAACGCGCGGATCGTCGACGTCACGCCGGGCCGCGTCCAGGAGGCGCTGGCCGAGGGCCAGGTCGCGCTCGTCGCCGGGTTCCAGGGCGTTTCGCAGGACACCAAGGACATCACCACGCTCGGACGTGGCGGCTCGGACACCACCGCCGTCGCGGTGGCCGCGGCCATGAACGCCGACGTGTGCGAGATCTACACCGACGTGGACGGCATCTACACGGCCGATCCGCGCATCGTGCCCGACGCGAAGCACCTCGACCACATCACCTACGAGGAGATGCTGGAGATGGCGGCGACCGGCGCGAAGGTGCTGCACCTGCGCGCGGTGGAGTACGCCCGCCGCTACGGCGTGCCGCTGCACGTCCGCTCGTCTTACTCGCCCAAGCCCGGCACGACAGTGTCCGGTTCAGTGGAGGACCTTTCCGTGGAACAGGCGATGATCACCGGCGTCTCGCACGACCGGTCGGAGGCCAAGGTCACCGTGCGCGGTGTGCCGGACAACCCGGGCGTCGCGGGCCGCATCTTCCGCGTGGTCGCTGACGCCGAAATCGACATCGACATGGTGCTGCAGAACATCTCCGGCACCGCGTCCGGCAAGACCGACATCACCTTCACAGTGGCCCGCAGCAACGGTGCGGTCGCCGTGGCGGAGCTGGAGAAGATCTCCGGTGAGGTCGGCTTCGAGGAGGTCGTCTACGACGACCAGGTCGGCAAGGTCTCGCTGGTCGGCGCGGGCATGCGCTCGCACCCCGGCGTGACGGCCACGTTCTGCGAGGCGCTGTCCAACGCGGGCGTGAACATCGACATCATCAACACCTCGGAGATCCGCATCTCGGTGCTGATCCAGGACACCCAGCTCGACACCGCCGTGCAGGCCCTGCACGCGGCCTTCGAGCTCGGTGGCGACGAGGAAGCGGTCGTGTACGCGGGGAGTGGTCGCTGATGGCACCCACGCTCGCGATCGTCGGCGCCACCGGTGCCGTCGGCACGGTCATGATCGACATCATCAACAACCGCGACTCCGTGCCGTGGGGTGAGATCCGGCTGATCGCCTCGCAGCGCTCGGCGGGCAAGAAGATCACCGTCCGCGGCGAGGACAACACCGTGGTCGCGCTGGCCCCCGAGGCGTTCGACGGCGTGGACATCGCGCTGTTCGACGTGCCGGACGAGATCTCTGCCGAGTGGGCCCCGGTGGCCGCCTCGCGCGGTGCCGTCGCGGTCGACAACTCCGGCGCCTTCCGGATGGACCCCGAGGTGCCGCTGGTGGTGCCCGAGGTCAACCCGGAGAAGGTGCACGAGCGCCCCAAGGGCATCATCGCCAACCCGAACTGCACGACGCTGTCGATGATGGCGGCTCTGGGTGCGCTGCACCGCGAGTTCGGCCTGCGCGAACTGGTCGTCTCCTCCTACCAGGCCGCTTCCGGTGCTGGTCAGGACGGCATCGACCGGCTCTACGCGGAGCTGGAGGCGGTGGCGGGCAAGCAGCTCGGCGTCCGCGCCGGTGACGTCGCCGAGGCCCTGGCCGCGGCCGGTCTGTCCGCCGAGACCCCGTTCAAGGCGCCGCTGGCGCTCAACGTGGTCCCGTGGGCGGGTTCCCGCAAGGACGACGGCTGGACCTCCGAGGAGCTCAAGGTCCGCAACGAGTCCCGCAAGATCCTGGGGATCCCAGGACTGAAGGTCTCCGCGACCTGCGTCCGCGTCCCGGTGCTGACCACGCACTCGCTGGCGGTGCACGCCACCTTCGAGCGCGAGGTGTCGGTGGAGCAGGCGCACAAGCTCTTCTCCGAGCAGCCGACGATCGTGCTGGACGACGACCACGACAACGGCGTGTTCCCGACCCCGGCGGCCGTCGTCGGCGGCGACCCGACCCACGTCGGTCGCGTCCGCCAGGCGCTGGACTTCCCGAACACGCTGGACTTCTTCGTCTGCGGCGACAACCTCCGCAAGGGCGCGGCCCTCAACACCTACGAGATCGCCGAAACTCTCGCCAAGTGACCTGATCAGGCACTCAAGGGCGCCCACTCCTTCACCAGAGGGAGTGGGCGCCCCTATTTTCGCCCGGTGACCGATCGGCGAATGAGTCTGGCGGAGTTCTCCGCGCTCCCTGAGGACAACTCGCAGCTCTACGAGCTGCGTGAAGGTGTGTTTCCGAAGGCGGGGGCTTTCCACCAGCTCGTGCTCTCGCGGACCAGCGCTGCGTTGGATCTGGTCGCGCCTGCGGAGTGGACCGCAGTTCTCGCGCCTGAAGTCGTGGTCGATGGGACGTTCCCGGCCACGGTTCGTGTTTCCCGATGTGCTCGCTGATGAGCCTGGAACGGATTCTGGCCGCCCCGGCGCACATCTACGCCGACGACGTCCTGCTAGCGGTTGAGGTGGTGCCACCCGTCGATGACCTCGGTGCCAAGCATGCCGAGTACGCCGAGGCGGGCATTCCCCATTACTGGATTCTCGACATCGCCGCGCAGCCGAAGCTCACCGCGTATCGGCTGGTCGACGGTGTTTACGAGCAGGACTTCAACGGCACAGGGGTGTTCATGACCGACCAGCCCTTCGACCTGCGGATCGATCTCGACGCCTTGAGAGCCAGGGTCGTGCCGAAGCGGGAGTGATCCTGGGCACGCCGCCTGGGCCGAACGGGTGCGAATCGGGCGGATAGGTTCGGGGCATGAGCTCTGTCCCGGTCGTTCTGGGTGTCGATCTCGGCACCACTGCCACCAAGGTCGTCGCCGCAGGCACCGATGCGCGGGTGCTGCACACCACCGAGCGCGGCTACCCGCTGCGCACTGACGAGTCGGGTGAGGCCACCCAGGACGCCGCGGAGGTGCTGCGGGCCGCGATCGAGGCGCTGGCCGACTGCGCGGCGTGGGCGCGGGAGCAGGGGCACGAGGTCGCCGGGCTGTCGTTCAGCAGCGCGATGCACACCCTGGTCGGGCTGGACTCCCGTGGCGAACCCGCCACGCGCGCGTTCAACTGGGCCGACACGCGGGCCGCCGACGCCGCCGCGCGGCTGCGCGCCGAGCCGGAGACCTCCTCGGCGCTGCACCGGGCGACCGGAACTCCCGTGCACACCCAGTCGGTCATGGTGAAGCTGGCCTGGCTGACCTCGGGCGGAGCCGACGTCGGCGAGGTCGAACGCTGGTGCGCGCTCAAGGATTTCGTCGTCACCGCCTTCACCGGCGAGTTCGTCACCGAGCACTCGCTGAGCTCCGGCAGCGGCCTGCAGGACATGCACTCGCTGACCTGGCACGAACCCGCGCTGGAGGTGGCGGGCATCCGCGCCGAGCAGCTGCCCGAACTCCGCGAGCCGACGGCCTCGGTCCCGCTCGCGCCGCAGGTCGCCGAGGCCGTCGGGCTCCCGGCCGGGTTGCCGGTCGTGCTCGGCGGCGGTGACGGGCCGCTGGCCAACCTCGGTGTGGGCGCGGTGGCTCCCGGCGTGGCGGCGCTGTCGCTGGGCACCAGCGGTGCGCTGCGGGTGACCCGGGACAAGCCGGGTGTGGACGACCGCTGCCGCACCTTCAGCTACGCGATCGCCGACGGCCTGTGGGTGATCGGTGGCGCGGTGAGCAACGGCGGCGTCGCCGGCCAGTGGGCGGCGGAGGCGTTCGGCGTGGACGTCGCCGACCTGCTCGACGAGGCCGCCCGGGTCCCGGCCGGCGCCGACGGCCTGATGGCCCTGCCGTACCTGCTCGGCGAGCGCGCCCCCTGGTGGGAACCGGGCCTGACCGGGGCCTTCCTCGGTCTGCGCCGCTCGCACGGCCGCGCCGAGATGACTCGCGCCGTCATCGAGGGCGTCGCCCAGCAGCTCGCCCTGGTCCGCGACGCGGTCACCGAATCCGGCGCCGAGGTCCGCGCGGTGCGCGCCACCGGCGGGGGTTTCCGCAGCCGCATCTGGGCCGAGACCATCGCCTCCGCGCTGAACATGAACCTCGACCTGGCCGAGGGCAGCGGCGGATCGGGTCTGGGTGCGGTGCTGCTGGCCTGGCGAGCCCTGGGCGAGATCGACTCCCTGGCCCACGCAGCGGAGCTGGTCGCCGTCGAGTCCCAGGTCGCCCCGGATCCGGCCGCAGCGGATCTCCTGGCCCGCCGCCGTCCTCTCATCGACCAGCTCCACCGAACCCTCCGCGACCTGTCCCTCTGACTCGGACCGGCCCTGAGGGGGATCAGCCTCGGGAATGGCGGCCCGAGGGGGTCGGATCGACGTGGTGGGAGGACTCCTCGGGGTCCGGTCTGGCGTGGCTGCCGGTGGGCGGGTTGACCGCGGAGCGGGTGCGGGACTCGCCCTGCTCCGGCTCGGCCCGCCGCCGGCGGCCCGTGCTGGTGCCCACCTCGCGGAGCGCTCGGCGCCCGGTCGGGTGGTCGTTCTGCTGCAGGAACTGGGTGGCCGGGGTCTTCCCGGGGGTGTCCGTGCTGCGCGCCGAGGTCGACCACTCGCCCTGCCGGGCTTGGGCGGCGGCCTGCTCCTGGCGGGCCCGTTCCGCCTCGGCGGCCTGCCGGGCCTGCTCGGCTTCAGCGGCCTGCCGGGCGCGCTCGGCCTCGGCTGCCTGACGGGCCCGTTCCGCCTCCGCGGCCTGGCGGGCCTGTTCCGCTTCGGCGGCTTGGCGTGCTTGCTCGGCTTCCGCTGCGCGCCGGGCCTGCTCGGCCTCTGCGGCCTGCCGCGCACGCTCGGCCTGCGCCTGCGCCTGGGATTGGGCCTGCGCCTGAGCGGCGCGGGCTTGTTGCTGGGCTTGGGCCTGGGCGGCCTGCTGCGGATTCCCCTGGTTCTGGATCTGGTGCAGGATCACGCGTTCCGCGCTGCGCAGGACGGTCCGGACGGCGTCGCGGTGAGCCCGGTCGAGCATTGGGTTGACGGCCTGCTCGCGCCAGCGGGAGAGAGTGGCGGTGGCCTCGTCGGCGACGTCGGCGATCATCGCCGTCTCGTCCAGGCCCAGCCGCTGGTGCGGTGAGTGCCCGGAGGCGCCGAGCAGCCGCTTGGCCTCGGCCTGCAGCGGGCGGGCGAAGCGGATCTGCCCGGCGTCCAGAGCGGACAGAGCGCGCAGCTCGTCCCACTCGTGGGCGTTGGTGAGCACCCGCTCGAACTCGCCGAGCAGCTGCTGCACCCCGGGACGCGGGTTGGCGCGCAGCACCATGTCCACCGCGAGCAGCGCGGACCGGGCGCGCAGCGCGTCCTGGCGTTCCACGAACTGCGAGTGCAGCGTCTCCTGCAGGGTCGTGAGCCCGCTGGCCTCCAGCAGCTCCTGCTGCAGCTGCTGGGCCGTGCCGACCCCGCCGCGCAGCAGGTCCAGCGAGCGCGCGATGCCGTAGTGGCCGAAGCGCTCCAGCAGCCGCTGCCGGATCTCCGACGGCACGGCCTCCAGTCCCGCCTTGATGAACCGCTCCGCGGACAGCAGCAGCGTGTCCCGGTCGGTGTCGGAGAGCCGCGCCAAGTAGGCGAGGATCTTGAAGTCGTCCTCGGTCATCGTCGACGACGCCTGCCCGAGCAGGCCGACGACCGGGATGAAGTGCTGGGCGAACGCGCTCAGCGTCGGGTCGGAGCGGTAGCGGTCGGCGATCCGCTCGGCGGCGGCCAGCGCATCGGCGCCGCCGTCGCCGGTCTCGTCGGCGCGGGAGAACGCGACGATGGTGTTGATCGGCACGGAGCGCGCGGTCTGCAGCTCGTTGACCGACTGCAGGAACTGCAGGTCGGTCTGGCGCGGGTAGCGGGTCAGGTAGAGCACCGCGTCGGACTCGGAGAGGATCTGAGCGAGCGCGGAGCGGCCGGTCTCCTGCACGGCCGCCGAGGCCACGCCGGGCGTCTCGATCAGCGTGATGGCCTGCAGGCCCGGTGTCGGGGATTCGATGACCAGCCGGGAGACCTCGTCCGGACGCCAGTGCTGCAGATCCCGGATCGTCGCCGAGTCCAGTGTGGACACCGGGACGTTCTGCACCGCGCCGTGCGGGGTGTGCACCAGGATCTTCGGTTCCGGCCCGTACTGGTAGAACGTCGTGACCTGGGTGCGCTCCTCGGCGTCGGTGGGCGCCAGGTCGGTGCCGATCAGCGCGTTGATCAGCGTCGACTTGCCCGACTTCACCCGCCCGCTGACCGCGATCCGCAGGGGTTGGTCGAGCCGTTCCAGGCGGTCGCGCAGCCACGTCGACGTGCGCGGGTCGTCGCGGTAGAACGTCATCGTCCGCATCAGCAGGCCCTTGGCCCGCTCCAGCAGTGCTTCGGTGCTCATGCGGCGGTGATCCGGTTCTGCGTGAGCTGGGTGACCCGCCGGCGGAGCACGGTGATCTCCTCCAGCTTCTGCTTGATCTCCCGCGCCCGCTGGTCGCGGTCCACCGCGCTGCGCTCCGCGGAGCGCTTGATCGCCTGGATGGACTGGCTGATCTCCATCTGGGCGTCCTCGGTGATCCGGGTGAAGTGCTTGTGCAGCGCCTTGTGGATCGCGCGGATGGTGTCCTTCGAGTCCTTGTTGACCTGGAAGATCACCTGCTCGATGTGCCGCTGCACGTTGCTCTTGGCCTCGGTCTGGCGGCGGCGCAGCCGCATGTCCTTCTCTTCCTTGAGGCTCTTGGAACCCAGCAGCACACCGGCCGAGATCGACACGACGTTCATCAGCGGCAGCCCGGCCATCGTGGTGATCAGGCCGAACATCAGCACGCCGCCGTAGGAACCGCGCAGACCGGTGAGGACCTTGTCGGAGTTCTTGTAGTCGGCGCCCGTCGGCAGCTTCGGGCCGGGGACCTCGTCGAGGGGGTCCGGTGCCAGCACCGGGTTCAGCTCGGGCGGGCGGCTGAGCTGCTGCGGCGGCATCTGCTCGGCGACCATCTCGGCGAGCCGCTGCTGGCGCTGCTCCAGCCAGCCGAAGGTCTCGTTGATCGCATCGGTGAGCCGGGCCTGCATCCACCGGATGAAGTCGTCCCAGATCATCAGCGGGTCGGCGACCTCGAAGATCTCGTTGACCTCGTGCAGCACCGCCCAGGTGCGTTCCCGGAAGTCGTACTCGATGTCGGTGAACAGCTCGGAGATGCCGTCGTTTAGCGTCTTCTGCCAGTGCTGCGAGATGCGGCGCAGGTCCTCGGCCCGGCGTTGCGCGGTCTCCAGCTCGACCAGCGTTTCGGCGGCGGTGCGCGGGTTCTGCGCGGCGAGCTCGGCGCGCAGCGAGTCGTTGATCTGGGTCAGCGCCTCGGAGACGTTGTGCGCCACCAGCCTTCGCGTGAACTGCTCGTGCTGGCCGGCGAGCTCGGTCTGCAGGAACTCCAGCAGCTGCGGGAATCCCGACTCGGCGTTGAGATTGGTGTTGCGCGACTGCATGGCGCGCATCCGGATGTCGGCCGAGACCGGGAACAGCTTCGCCGAGACGCCCGCGTTGCTCAGGTGCTTCCGGTTGACCTCCAGGACCTTCCGCCAGTGCGGGGTCCGGTCGATCTTGGGCATCACCAGCGCGATGTTCGGGCACAGCGCGGTGGCCTGCTTGAGGAACGCCAGCTCGTTGGTGGTCAGTTCCTGGGTCGAATCGGACACCATCAGCAGCGCGTCGGCTTCGGCGACCACGGAGAGCGTCGTGCTGGTGAGAAAAGATGAGACGCTGCCCACACCGGGGGTGTCCATGAGCGCCAGACCGTTCTGCAGCACCGCTCGGGGGATGCCGATCTCACCCCGGGTGACCGGACGGCCGTTGGCGACGGCGCGTTCCATGTGCTCGCGGACCTGGTCGATCGGCACCGGAGTGCGGTCCAGCGCGATCGGTCCGCGCGCGGGTTCCTGCTCGATCAGCAGCGCGGTGGGCTCGTCGGCGTAGCGCACGAGGGTCGGCACGGTCGTGGTGACGTCGTCGCCGGACGGGCACACGGGAGCGTTCACGATGGCGTTGACCAGCGCGGACTTTCCTTGCTTCGACTCTCCGACGACCAGCACGAGCTGGGTCGGGTCGAGGACTCTGGTCCTGATCTGGCGCAGGCGGCCATGCAGATCGGCGCGCTGCTGCTCGGCGCACTCGGCAGTAGCGCGATCGATCAGTTCCACCAACGCCGTCTCGATCACGGCGGCCATTGTGTCGTGCCGCGGCGGTTAGAGAAACCCAATCGGTTGAACTCACATCGCTGGCGCGCACTCGCCGTGTTGATGAGGCGCGCGAAATTTTCCGGAATGTGAAAAATGCCGGGATCCACTCAGGGAGCGGATCCCGGCATCTTCAATGCTCAGTCGCGGAGAGCGATCAGAGCAGGCCGTCCAGCGGCAGCGCGTCCGTGGCGGTGCTGGTCAGGTCCTCCAGCGGCTCGCCGACGATCGGGCCCGCGACCGGCAGGTCGCTCGGGGCCGGCAGGTGCGAGGCCACGTCGCCGACCGGGGCCAGCGGAGCGGCGTCCAGCGGCAGCGCCGAGGTGACGTCCTCGACCGGCAGCGCGTCGGTGGGCAGCGCGGAGGACAGGTCGTCGACCGGCAGCGCGGTGACGTCGCCACCGGCAACGGTGTCGGTCACGGAGCTGGCGAGGTCGCCGGCGACCGGGACGTTGGCAACGGCGTCGGTGACCGTGCCGGTCACGTCGCCGAGGGCCTCCGGGCCGACCGGGACGTTGTTGACCAGGTTGCCGCCAGCGGCACCGCCGGCCACGTCGCCCACGACCGGGACGTTGCTCAGCGCGCCGGTGGCGGTGTCGGCGACCTCGCCGACGACCGGGACGTTGGAGACGGCGCCGGTGACGTCACCCGAGGTCACGTCGCCCAGGGCGTCGCCCACGACCGGCACGTTCGCGCCGGCGTCGGTCAGCGTGCCGGCCACACCGGTCACGTCGCCCGAGGTCACGCTGGCGGCCACGTCGCCCACGACCGGCACGGAGCCGATGGTGCTGGTGGCGGTGGAGGCGATGTCGCCCACGACCGGGAGGCCGGCCACGACGCCCAGCGCGTCTCCGCCGGAGACGGTGGAGGTCAGGTCACCGGCGATGCCGGTCACGTCGCCACCGGCAACGGTGCCGACGACGTCGCCGACGACCGGGGCCTCGGAGACGGTCGAGGTCAGGTCACCGGCGATGCCGGTCACGTCGCCCGAGGTCACGTTGCCGACGACGTCGCCCACGACGGGGGCCTCGGAAACGGTGGAGGTCAGGTCACCGGCAACACCGGTGATGTCGCCCGAGGTCACGTCGCCGACGACGTCGCCCACGACCGGGGCGTCGCCCACGACCTGGGTGACGTTGGCGGCCACGTCGCCCACGACCGGGGCGTTGGTGACCACGTCGGTGACGTTGCCCGAGGCCACGTCGCCGACCACGTTGGTGACGTCGCCGTGCACCAGCGAACCGGTGGCCGCGCCGACGTTCAGCGAGCTGTCGAACACGTGGGTGGCGGTGCTGGTGACCGAACCGACGGTGGAGGACAGGTCGAGGTTGTCACCGATGTTGACGGAGTTGCCCGACAGGATCTCGTTGCCCGAGAGCACGTCGTGCACGTTGACGACGTTGTGCGAGTCGACGTCGGTGTGCTCGATGTCGACGTTGGTGTCGCCGCTCGGAGCCGGGGCCGGGGCAGGCATCTGAGCGTCGACGTCGCCGCCGGGGCCGAAGTCGTCAGAGGGGGTGTTCTGCAGCATGCTGAGTTCTTCCTGCTCGTGTGGATGTGCGGGATGCAGTTCGCTGATCGCGACATGCTGGTTGCTCGCCGCGAACTTCTCGACGCTGCTCGAAAGCGAGCGTTCGTACGCGTTGACCACCTCGACCGGCGCGTAGTCGAGGACCAGCGACGTGGCTTGCAGCACGTCTGTCGCGCTCATTTCCCCGAGTCCGACCTGATCCAGCGTGGCTTGCGGATCAGCGTCGAAGGCCGACCGTGCGGCCGGATCGCTGACGAGGCGCGTGAGGAACTCGTGCAGCGTCGGTTCCGCGGACAGGCCGGAGTTGGAGTGCGTCCCGGGGTCGGAGATGGGGGACTCGGCCTGACCAGAGGGGTGCTGAGGGTTCGCCATCGTCGGACCTCCCGATGCTCAGCGGTACTCGGCTAGGTGGACCGAGTGAGGTCGTGCCGTTCCCTCACTCCTGTGTTGATCACAGTAGGGACGGGACACCCCCCAGCCATCGGGTACGACTCCTAGTTATCGAGATCTCTATTAGGGGGTCGGTTAGGTAGGCCGTTGGGGGGTAGCTAGGGGAGTCCGGAACCGCTCCGTAATCGAATGCCGCTAAATTGTGGGCACCCCGGCCGCGCGCAAGACCCTCGATCGGGGAACCTGGCAAGGCACACGCGAGTCGGTGACACGAAGGGATTGCATGCCTTACGTCCTGGGCGTTCACCTGGGCGCGACGGTGACGACCGCCGCCACGGCCAGGCGCGACGGTGGCCGCTGGACGGCGACCGTTCCCGTGCCCTTGGCGACCAACGGCCCGGTGGTGCCGACGGTGCTGTGCAAGGTCCAGGACGGATCTTTCGTGGCCGGGGAGGCCGCCGCCCGCCAGGAGATCAGCCACCACGAGTGGGTCGCTCGCGGCTTCACCAGCAGGCTCGGCGACGACCTGCCGCTGGTGGTCGGCAGCGAGTTCGTCCCGGCGCAGCGCCTGGTCGCCGCGATGATCGAGTGGGTCTCCGACGCGGTCACCCAGCGGCAGGGGTACCCGCCCGAGCACATCGCCGTGGCCCACAGCTCCAGCTGGGGCCCGCACCGGGTGCACCTGGTCCAGCAGGCGCTGGCCCAGCTCGGGATCACCGAGGTCACCTTGATCCCCGAGCCGACCGCCGTCGCCCTCGACTACGCCAGCAAGCAGCGAGTGGAGGAACAGCATCCGATCGTGGTCGCCAACGTCGGCGGCAGCGGTTTCGACGCCACCGTGCTGCGCCGCCGCCACCCCACCTTCGACGTCGTCGGCTCGCCGCTGAGCACCGACCACCCCTCCGGCCAGGACCTCGACGACGCGCTGTTCGGGCTGATCGGCGAGCAGTTCCCGGCGCAGATCGGCGAGCTCGACCCCTCCGACGTCAAACACCGGGCGGCGCTGGCCAAGCTGCGCGGCGAGTGCGTGCGGGCCAAGGAGGCGCTGTCGCACCAGGCAGGTGTGTCGATGTGGGTCGACCTGCCGGGCGTGCGCACCGAGTTCGGGATCTCCCGCGCCCGCTACGAGCAGCTGGCGCGCCCGCACCTGGAGCGGGTGCCCGAGCTGATCTCGCAGGCCGTGCAGTCGGCGTCGTTGCGCCCCGACGACGTCGAGACCGTGGTGCTGGCGGGCGGGACCGCGCGCACCCCGATGCTCAAGCAGCTGGTCGCCGAGCGGTTGCAGACCCCGCCGCTGGTCGACGTGGCGCCCGAGCTCACCGCGGCCAGCGGAGCTGCGCTGGCCGCGCAGCAGGTGCTGTCCACCCACACCGACCGGGGTTCGGTCGCCGAGACCAGCGTGCTGATGCGCGTCGAGGGCTTCGACGCCGACGACGACGTCGATGACGAGCCCGAACCCGTCGAGCGCCCGCCGATCGACGTCGAGCCGATGCCGATCGAGCCCCCCGACGAAGCGCGGGCGAAGCGCATGAAGATCATCAAGCTCGTGGTCGCGGCACTGCTGATCGCCGTGGGCATCGTGATCACCTTCATGACCAAGGACCACTCGATCACCGGCGTGATGGATCTCCTCAAGTAGCTCCGTGATCGTTATTTCGTTAACGGAACGGCATACCGCGCAACTGGATCCGCCCCCACCACCGTCAGCCAACTGATCAAGACCGCTAGACCCAGGTGACCGGACGACAAGGAAGGCAGGCGTGAATCACCCGACGACATCCAGCGCCGCCCTGGTCACGGACGGGCACGCGGCCGGATTGCGGTCGGCCATCGAGGCCTCCCCGGGCTCGCCGATCGTGGCCGGCATCCAGGGCGCAGGCGGGTTCGGCAAGACCACGCTGCTCGACGCCATCGCCGCGGCCTACCGCGAGGCCGACGTACCGGTGCTCGGCGTCCGGGACCTCGACCGCGCTGAGCACGGCGCGCTGCTGGTCGACGACGCCCACCGGCTCGACGACGAACTGCTGCTGCGGCTCAGCGAGATCGCCCGCCGCCCGGGGATCCGGCTGCTGGTCGCCTACCGGCCCGGCCCGCGCAGCGCGGCGCTCGGCGAGCTGATCGGCGAGCTCGGTGCTCCCGTGCTGCTCGCGGCCCTCGGGTTGGACGAGATCGCCGAGCGGACCGAGGGCAGCGCGCTGGACTGGGTCGGCTGGGTGCAGACCCAGACCGGCGGTGTTCCGCGCTACGTCTCCCGGTTGCTGGCCGAGGCCGTTCCCGGACGCGCCGAGCTGCCCGCCCGCGCGCTCGACCACTTCCAGCACGACCTGGACCAGCTCGGCGAGATCGGCTGGGGGTGCGCGACGGCGATGGCCATCGGCGCCACCCCGCACCCCGACCTGCTCGCCGTCGTCGTCGGCACCGACAGCTCGGCGGTCGGCGCCGTGCTGGCGGCCATGCGCTCCGGCGCGATGCTCGGCTCCGAGGACGTGCTCCTGCCGATCGTGCGCGCCGCGGTCCTGAGGTTGACGTCGTGGGAACTCCGGCTGCGCATCACGCGAAAACTGGTGGAACTCCAGCTCTCCCGCGGCGGCCCGGTGCTGCCGCTGGTCGCGCCGCTGCTGGAGGCGCCGATGGCGCTGCTGCCGGAAGCGACGCTGGCCACGGCCTTCGAGCGCGCCGGTGAGGAGGCAGTGCAGGTCGCCCCGCACCTGGCCGGGCGGATGCTCGCCGCCGCGGTGTCGGCCGGCGTGCCCGCGGGCTCGGTGATCGCGCGCCAGGCGCGCGCGGCCGCCGTGGCCGGGAACCTCGACGAGGCGCTGCGGCTGGCAGACCGGGTGATCGTCGACGAGAACGCGCCGGACCGGGAACTGGGCGTCCAGGTCGCGGCGGGCGTGCTGGCGCACCGCGGACTGCTGGAGCGCTCGGCGGAGCTGTGTCGCTGGTCGGCGGCGAAGCTGCGCTGGCCGGGGGACCGGGCGTTCGCGGCCGTCGGTCTGATCGGCGCTGGCCGCCTGGCCGATGCCGACGAGCTGCTCAAGACCGGCGACGACGCGGGCCCGCCGACCTCGATGACCGGTGCGGCGGCCCAGATGGCCGCCGGCGTGCGCGAATCCGTCGTCGGCTCGGCCACGACCGCGCTGTCCACGCTGGTGCGCGCCGCCTCGCTGTCCGAACCGCTGGGGCGCGGCGTGTTCGTGCCCGACACCCCGGCGGCGGTGGCCGCGCTGGTCGCGTTGCACTGCGGTGAGCTCGACGTCGCGCAATCCACGTTGGACCGCGCGGTGGAGACCGGAGCGGGCGGCGCCCTGCTGCACAACCGGCACCGGCTGCTCGCGGCCTGGTTGCCGCTGGTCAAGGGCGACACCGTCACCGCACGCGCGAAACTGCCCGAGGCGAGCGAGATGGCCGCTCGCGACCGGCTGATGGCCACCGCGATCGAAGCCGGGATCGCCAGCCGGGACAACGACATGACCGCCCTGGCCACCGCTCGCGCGCAGGCCAGGCAGGTCGCCGCGGAGCACTCGGTGGACCTGTTCTCGCTGCTGCCGCTGGGCGAGCTGGTGGTGGCCGCGGCCCGGTTGCGCGACCAGGAGTGGATCACCCCGTACCTGAACGAGGCGAAGGCGCTGCTGGAGCGGCTCGGCAACCCTCCGCTGTGGACGTCGATGCTGCTGTGGAAGCGGTTGCAGGCGGCCATCGTCCTGGAGGAGAACGACTCCGCGGCCCGCTTCGCCGACCAGCTCGACGCCTTGGCGCACCACAACGCGCTGGCGGCCGCGATGGCCGAGGCCGCCCGGATGTGGCTGCGGGTCCTCGGCGGCGAGGTCGATCAGGACGAGGTCGAACGCATCGCTCGCGGCCTGCACGGCGCGGGTCTGGCCTGGGACGGCGCCCGCCTCGCCGGGCAGGCCGCCATCCGCACGCACGACCGCCGCGCCATGCTCGCGCTCCTGGAGTGCGCCCGCGCGCTGCAGGGCAAGCCGCCGCGCCCCCGGGCCGTGAACACCGGCGGCGCCGACTCGGAACTGCTCTCCGAGCGAGAGAAGGAAGTGGCCGAGCTGGTGGTCGCGGGCCTGACCTACAAGCAGGTGGGCAAGCGCCTGTTCATCTCGGCGAAGACGGTCGAGCACCACATCAGCCGGATCAAGCAGCGGCTCGGCTCGGCGAACCGCGAAGAGCTCCTCACCCGCCTCCGAGAACTCCTCGGCAAACCCGAATGACCCGGGGTGGAGGCTTCACCAGCGGGCAGTTCTGGCCCGAACATGCCATGGACGGTTCGGACCAGAACTGCCCCGCGGTGACGAGGCGTTCCCCGGATCAGACCTTGCGGAGGTCCAGGGCCGCCCGGACCGTGCCGACGATCTCGAAGAGCGCTTCCTCGAAGCGGTGACCCACCGGGCGGATGTTGGCGAACCCGTGGATGAGGTCCGGGAAGCGCCGCGCCACCACCGGCACGCCCGCGTCGGACAGCGCCTTGGCGTACGCCTCGCCCTCGTCGCGCAGCGGGTCGAACCCGCAGGTCACGACGTAGGCCGTGGGCAGCTCGGTGAGGTCGTCGGCCAGCAGCACCGACAGCCTCGGGTCGCCGCGCTCGGACTCGACGGGCGAGTACTGGTCCATGAACCAGGTCATGTCGTGGTCGGTGAGCAGGAATCCGTTGCCGAACAGCTCCCGCGAGCGGCGGCGTCGGGTCGCGTCCACCGCCGGGTAGAGCAGCAGCTGCATCACCGGCTTCTGCTCACCCGATCGGGTCGTCTGCAGCGCGACCGCGGCGGCGAGGTTGCCGCCCGCCGAGTCGCCGCCGACGGCGATCGCGTCGCTGGAGGAGCCGAGGTCCGCGGCGTTGTTCACGGCGTAGGAGTAGGCCGCCAGCGCGTCGTCCAGAGCGGCGGGGAACGGGTACTCCGGTGCCAGCCGGTAGTCGACCGACAGCACCCGGATCCCGGCGTGCTTGGCGAGGAATCGGCACAGGTCGTCGTGGCTGTCGAGGTCGCCGATCACCCAGCCGCCGCCGTGGTAGAAGACCAGCAGCGGACCCGTCTCGGTGAGGTCCTGGGGCCGGTAGAGCCGCGCGGGCAGGTCGCCGTTGTCGGTCGGGATGGTCCGTTCGGCGACGACCACGCCGCCCAGCGGAGCCACCGCGGTGATCTTCGTCGCGTGCGCCATGCCGGCGCGCGCCTTCTCCGCCGTCGAGGCGGCCAGACCGGTCTGGCCGGTCAGCTTCTGCAGCTTCAGCAGCAGCTGCGCGTCGAGCGCGAGTTCCTGTCCGTCGATCCGGATCGGCGCGCCTGCGATGAGGCGGCGAATGGGCTGGGGCAGTGCGAAAACGGCGCGCATCGCGGCGCCTTCGAGCGTCGGTTGCAGCGCTTCGATGACGTTGGGCATGGGCGTGACCTTCCCGCGAAGGTGGTGGACGGCTAGTAGGTTACCCGCAAGTAGCCAAGATCTCGGCGTCAGTTCGCCGATCTTGACCTCCAGCGGACTGGAGGTTCTAGCGTGACCCGCACAGGCACATCGGGGGCGACAGTTCCCAGGTTCGGGTGAAAGGATCGGCACATGACGGTGACCGTGGTGGGGATCGGTGGCTCGGTCCGCCCCGACTCGCAGTCCGAGCGCGTGCTGCACGCCGCGCTGGAGGGCGCCAGGGAGTCAGGGGCGAAGGTCCGGGCGATCACCGGTGCCGACCTGGCCCTGCCGTTCTACGACCCGCACGTGACCGACCGCTCGCCGCTGGCCACCGAGCTGGTCGAAGCGCTGCGCGGCGCCGACGGGGTGCTGATCTCCTCGCCCGGCTACCACGGAATGGTGTCCGGCCTGGTCAAGAACGCCCTCGACTACGTCGAGGACCTGCGCGGCGATTCCCGCCCCTACTTCGACGGACGAGCCGTCGGCTGCATCGGCGTCGCCTACGGCTGGCAGGCCACCGTCACCACGCTGCAGGCGCTGCGCTCGGTCGTGCACGCGTTGCGCGGCTGGCCGACGCCGCTGGGCGGCGCGGTGAATTCGGCCGAGACCCGCTTCGGCCCGGGCGGCGCGTGCGATGACGAGAAGGTCGGCGCCACGTTGCGCACCATCGGGCGACAAGTGGTGGAGTTCGCCGAGCAGCGGGTGTAGTCGCCCGAAGTGCGCGGGTACCTCCTGGGCAGCACCCTGATTCCGGTCTGCACGTTCTCGTCGAGGAGGTTGTGCGAAACCCATGGCTCAGAAGAGTGCACCCAAGGCCGCTCCGAAGAAGAGCGCGCCGAAGAAGAGCTCCGCGAAGAACGCGGCGCCGATCACCAGTCCGCTCAGCAACTCCGACCGCGACATCACCGGTCGGGTGCTGCAGGACACGCTGCTGGACCTGATCGACCTGCACCTGGTCGCCAAGCAGGCACACTGGAACGTCGTCGGCAAGTTCTTCCGCGACGTGCACCTCCAGCTCGACGAGCTGGTCACCTCGGCGCGGGGGTTCGCCGACGACGTCGCCGAGCGCGCGGTGACCATCGGCGTCTCCCCGGACGGTCGCGCCTCAACCGTCGCCAAGGGCTCCGGACTGCCGGACTTCCCCGCGGACTGGCGCACCGACGGGCAGGTGATCGAGGCGATCGTGGACACCCTGGGAGAGGTCGTGGCGCGCTTGCGCAAGCGCATCGACGAAACCGACAAGACCGACCTGGTCAGCCAGGACCTGCTCATCGCCATCTCCAGCGACCTGGAGAAGTCGCACTGGATGTGGCAGGCCCAGCTCGCCTGAACGAGCGGGTGGGGAAGTTCGGGCCGAGCTTCCCCACCCGGTACGTCAGCGGGCGCGTTCGTACTGGACGGGCCAGATGTTGTCGGCGCGCAGCCGGTCGGCGGCGTGCAGCGGCCAGTGCGGGTCGCGCAGCAGCTCGCGGCCGAGCAGCACCGCGTCGGCCGAACCCGAGGCGACGATCTCCTCCGCCTGCTCGGGAGCGGTGATCAGGCCGACGGAGGCGGTCGGGACCTCGGCCTCCAGCTTGATCTGCCGGGCGAACGGGACCTGGTAGCCGGAGCGCACCGGGATCTTCGCGTCCGGGATCGCACCGCCGGTCGAGGCGTCGATCAGGTCGACCCCGCGCTCGGCGAGCAGCTTGGACAGGCGCACCGAGTCGTCGCCGGTCCAGCCGCCCTCGGCCCAGTCGGTCGCCGACAGGCGGGCGAACAGCGGCTTGCCCTCCGGCCATGCGGCGCGCACCGCGTCGGTGATCTCCAGCAGCACCCGGACCCGGTTCTCGAAGCTGCCGCCGTAGGAGTCGGTGCGGTCGTTGACCAGCGGCGAGTAGAACTGGTGCGCCAGGTAGCCGTGCGCGAAGTGCAGCTCGACGACGTCGAAGTCGGCCTCGTCGGCGCGACGCGCTGCCGCGGCGAACTTCTCGGGCAGCTCAGCGACCTCCTCCGCGGTCAGGGCTCGCGGAGCGGCCAGGTCGCCGAAGGCGTTGCCGGTGGAGCTGACCGTCTGCCAGCCGCCCTCGGACTCGTCGACGGTGGCGCCGCCGGCCCACGGCTGACCGGTGGACGCCTTGCGGCCCGCGTGCGCGAGCTGGATGCCGGTGGCGGCGCCCTGCGCGTGCACGAAGTCGTTGATCCGGCGCCAGGCCGCGACCTGCTCGTCGTTGTAGATGCCGGTGTCGTGCGGGGTGATGCGGCCTTCCGGCACGACGCCCGAGGCTTCGGCGATGACCAGACCGGCGCCGCCGATGGCGAACTGGCCCAGGTGGACCAGGTGCCAGTCGTTGGGCACGCCGTCGGTGGCCGAGTACTGGCACATGGGCGAGACCCACGCGCGGTTGCGGACGGTCAGATCACGCAGCTTGATCGGTTCAAACAGATGGCTCACACCGAGCATGACGACCGCGCGGAACGAGATATTCCGGCCCCGACGAGGGGTCTTCCTCACAACCCGGCCCGACACCGCGCCTCCAGGCGGGGGGCTTCGAATTTCGCGCGAAGTTCGAGTCGAATCTTTCGGACTCGAATTTCGCGCGAAATTCGAACGGTGACGGGCCTCAGGCGAGGCCGACCGCCCGCTGGGCGAAGTAGATCTCGGTCGCGACCTGCCGCAACGTCTCCGCGACGACCAGCGAGCCGTGTCCGGCGTCGTAGCGGTAGAACTCGAACGGGATCTCCCGCTCGCCCAGCCGGTCCAGGTAGTTGAGGATCTGCTGGATCGGGCAGCGCGGGTCGTTGTCGCCGGCCAGCACCAGGACCGGCGCGCGCACCTGGTCGATGTAGGTGATCGGCGAGGCCGTCTCGTAGACCTCCGGGATCTCCTCCGGGGAGCCGCCGAACAGGGCGCGGTCGTAGGCGCGCAGCGGCTCCATCTCGTCGGCGAACGCCGAGACGTAGTCGGCCACCGGCACGCCCGCGACACCGCCCGCCCAGCGCTCCGGCTGGGTGCCCAGTGCCAGCAGCGTCAGGTAACCGCCCCACGACGCGCCCGCGACGACGCTCAGCGCCGGTGTGGTCAGGCCGGACTTGATCGCCCAGTCGTGCACCAGCGCCACGTCTTCGAGCTCGGTCGTGCCCGGCCTGCCCTCGATGGCGTCCCGCCAGGCGGAGCCGTAGCCGGTGGAGCCCCGGTAGTTGATCTCCACGACGGCGAACCCGGCGTCCAGCCAGGCCGCGCGGTAGGCGGAGAACCGGTCCTCGTCGGCCGCGTGCGGGCCACCGTGCAGGCTGAACACCGTCGGGATCGGGCCGTCCCCGGCGCCCTCCGGCCGCGCGACCAGCGCGTGCACCGCGTCGTTCGGGCCGTGCGGGACCTCGACGAACACGTCGGTCACGGGTGCGGTGCCCGGCGGCCGCTCGCCGGGCGGCGTCAGCAGCACCCGGTCGTCGCCGGTGGACGACACCGTGCGCACCAGCGACGGGGTCGCGGCCGAGGACCACACGTACTCCACGGCGTGGTCGGGCCGCACCGAAGCGCCCGCGACGGTGCCGGGGGGAGTGGCGAGCTCGGTGAGCTCACAGGAGTCCAGGTCGTAGCGGTGCATGGTGGTGCGCGCGTGCTGGGTGTGTGCGATCAGCAGCGCCTTGCCGTCGGGGTACCAGTCGGCGGAGACCTCGCCGGGCAGGTCCAGTTCGATCTCGGTCTCGGTGTCGGTGACGACGTCCCAGATCAGGAGCTCTTCCTTGCCGCGGCGCTCGTGCAGCACGAGCAGCCTCGGGTCGCCGGTGACCGGCGCGAACTCCAGCGCGTCCAGCGACTTGCCGGGCCCGTCCCACTTCTCGGCGACCTCGGAGCCGTCGGTGCGCAGCACCCGCAGCGCGGGGTGGCGGGAGTCGCCGTGCTCGGAGTGCGAGATGACGAGCATGGTCTCGTCCCAGGACATCGCCGACAGGCCGCCGTCCTGCTCGTGCTCGTAGAGCACCTCGGGCGAGCCGCCATCGCGCACCACCCACACGGTGACGCCGTCATCGGTGGACATGCCGAGCCCGGTCACCGAGCTGCCCAGCTCCAGCCCGGCCGGGTAGCCGGGGTGGGTTCCGGGGACGGCGGGCTCGGGGTCACCGGCCTCGAACGGCTGGACCTTCCAGGTGCCGAACTCGTCGCCGTCGGTGTCGTCGAACCACCAGATCTGGCCGCCGTCCACCGACAACGTCCCGTGGAACGTCCCCTGTGGACGGTCGGTGACCTGGCGGTGCTCGTCGGAGTCGCGGTCCCAGGCGTAGATCTCCCAGGTGCCGCTGAAGTTCGACACGTACAGGCTGCGCTGCGGCGCGTCCCGGGCCCAGTCGGGCAGGGACACGCGCGGGGCGGTGAACCGCGTCCGCCACCGGGCCTCGCGCTCCGGGTCGTCGAACAGCGCGCTGGGGGTCTTCGCCTCGGGATAGGTGCTCACGTCCCCGATACTGCCCGATCGGCTCGGCGGGTGCGTGCACCCGGTCTCAGCGGTTCTTGCTTCGGGCCCGGTAGGCGGCGACGGCGTTGCGGTTGGCGCAGGCGGTGGTGCAGAAGCGGCGGGAGCGGTTGCGGGTGAGGTCGATGACCACGCCCCGGCAGTTCTCGTCGGCGCACACCGACAGCCGGGACATCTCGTCGAGCCGCACGACGTCGACCATCGCCATCGCGACCTCCACGATCACCCGGCGCGCCAGCGGGGCGTCGGTGTCGATCGCGTGCAGGTGCCAGTCCTCGTCGCCGTGCCGCACGAGCTGGGGGAGCGCTCCCGCCTCGGCGAGCATGGCGTTGACCAGCTCCGCCGCCCGGTCGCGGTCGGTGGTGAGCAGGTCGCGCAGGACCGGTCGCAGCGCGCGGAGCTCGTCGAGCTCGGTCTCGTCGCGGTCGTGGCGCCCGGTGTAGCGGTGTTCGGCGAACCAGGCGTCGACGGCCTGCACGGTGGTCAGCGAGTCGGGGTCCTCGGCGCTGTTGACCAGCGAGACCGCAGCCTGCAGCGCCGCCTCCGTGTCATGGCCAAAAATCATGTTGACATATTACACCCTCGTCCATAGCGTCATTTGCCATGACTCGGTTAGCAGATGACAGCGCTGGTGTGCGCGTTCCTTCGAGGCTGGTCAGCGGGCTGCTGCTCGCACTGCTCTCGGCGGCCTCGTTCGGCATCTCGGGTGCGCTGGCGCGCGGTCTGCTCGAAGCCGGGTGGAGCCCGGGCGCGGTGGTGCTGGCCCGGCTGAGCGTCGGCGCGCTGGCGCTGGCTCCGTTCGCGCTGATCGCGCTGCGCGGCAGGTGGTGGTTGCTGCGCGCGCAGGCCCGCCCGGTGCTGATCTACGGCGCGCTCGGCATGGCGGGCACGCAGTTCTGCTACTTCTCCGCGGTGAGCACGATGGACGTGGCTCCCGCGCTGCTCATCGAGTTCACGGCCCCGGTGGCGATCGTGGGCTGGTGGTGGCTGCGGCGAGGCCAGCGGCCGCGACCGCTGACGGTCCTGGGGGCGTGCTCGGCCATCGCCGGACTGGTGTTCGCGCTGGACCTGGCCTCGGGCGCGGACATCGCGTGGACGGGCGCGGCGTGGGCGTTCGCGGCGATGATCGGCAACGCCGCGTACTTCCTGGTCTCGGGCGAGACCGACGGCGTGCTCCCGCCGATCACCCTGGCGGGCGCGGGCCTGGTCCTGTCCGCGGTCATCCTGGCGGTCCTCGGTGCGATCGGAGTCCTGCCCATGCACGCGAACTTCGCCCCGGCCGTCTACGCGATCGGCGAAACCCCCTGGTGGGCACCGCTCGTGGCGCTCGGAGTGATCGCCGCGGCCATCGCCTACACGACGGGGACGGCCGCCACCCGACGCCTCGGTTCCCGCCTGGCCTCCTTCGTCGCCCTCATCGAGGTCGTCACCAGCGCCCTGTTCGCCTGGCTGCTCCTCGACCAGCGACCGGGCCCGGCGGTGATCGTCGGCGCCCTGCTGATCATCACCGGAGTCGTCCTGGTCCGCCTCGGAGACCGAGACATGGCCTGATCACCGCCGCACCTCGAAGAGGAAGCACCCGAACTCCACGGCGCGGACGTGCACAAACGCCACGGCCGGATCCATCAGCAGGTCGGAAGCGGTCTGCTCGGAGAGCCCGGTCCTGCCGTCGAGCAGGCAGCCGCCGAGGATCCGGCCCTCGGCGGAGTAGGCGCGCAGGACCCGACGCGACCCGCGGATCTCCTCCGGCCAGCCCGGATCGTCCGGCCCGGCGCAGGTGTCCGCGTGGATGAACACCGGCCCGACCTCGTCGTAAGCCCCGGGCGCGACCCCGTTCTCGGCGGCCCACCGCCGCAGCGGCGCGTAGCTCACCAGGACCACGCGCTCGCCGGCGCGCACCCGACGCAGGCAGCACCGCAGCGGTGCTCCTCCGGCCTCATCGATGAACGGCTCTATCCCGCGTCCTGCGTCGTCGACGCTTCGCAGCTCGGCCAGGACTCCCTCGGCGATCGGCAGCACTCGAAGATCCATGCCCCGATCGTCGTCGCCGGGAGCACCCGAATCCGGCGGAAATCGGCCATCGCGCCGGTTCAGGGGTTGCGGCGGGCGATCGCCGTCGACAGCGCGGTGGCGAAGGCGCACCACGCCACGTAGGGCGCCAGGGCGGCCCCGGCTCGCGCATCGGCGCGCGCCGTCCGCGCGAGCAGGTCGACCGAGCTCGCGGTCAGCGCAGCGGCCTCCACCGCCGCCCAAGAGGGACGCCGCGCGCCCCAGAAGACCCAGGTCCAACCGGCGTTGAGCAGCAGGTTCGCGGTCAGGGCGGGCACGAAACCAGAACGCCGCGGGAGCTTGGACAACGCGACGGCCGAGGACACGGCGATGTCGGCGTACAGCGCGGTCCACACCGCCCGGAACACCTGCGGAGGCGGCTGCCACCGGGGCTTGCGCAACTCCCGGAACCACACCCCATCGGCATCCACCGCACTCGCCCCGACGACCGCAGCAGCCGTGACCGCAACCCCGCTTCCCACCAACGCACGCCACCGCATCCAGCGATTCTCACCCCACCAAACTCAACCCGCCCACGCGGAACCAAGCTCGTCCTACGAGGTCATTGGGCATAGGAAAAGGGCCTGGTCTGAACTCCTTGTGGAGTCCTGACCAGGCCCTTTGCCTTGTCGGGGTGGCGGGATTTGAACCCACGACCTCTTCGACCCGAACGAAGATCCGGATCGGCGGTGAGCACGCGCGCTTGCCGTATTCGCAGGTAGAGCCGTTGGTCTGCGTTGGTCTCAAGGTGCCCGCATTGCCCTCCGGGAGAAAGTTCTCTCCCAGATTTCTCCCAACTGCTGATCCAGCACCCCGGCCGACGGTGTGCCGTCGCCAACCCTCGCTCCAATCCACAGTCGTGACGCCCGGGGTACGACGGAAACCGCCACGGAGTGTCACCTCTCGTGGTTACGCTCAGGATATGGATCTTGGAATTAGGCATGACGTGCGCACCGACCTAACGCAGCTGATTGACCTGGCCAGCTTGTTGGTCTGGTCCGACGACGACAACAAGTGCGGCGTGCGGCACCACACCGAGGACCAGAAGAAGGTCTTGGATGCCGCCGAGGAGCGACTCGCACTACATGGGCTGGGGCAGCAGATCGCTGGCGCGGGCGAGTGGCTGGAGGAGCCCATCGTGAACAGCGATGCCTTCGCCGACGCCATGGATCTGCCGCTGATCGCCTTCAACGTCGCCGCCGGCTGCAGCGAACCTGTCCGGTCGGTGCTGGGCGAGATCATCGCGCGCGAGTCCGTGGTGGGCCTGTGGAACGAGCACACCAGCACCTCGCCGCTGCAGGTGTTCGACGCCTGGGCAGAACAGGTCCGGGCCGTGTCCATCCGCCTCGCCGGTGCTTTCCGGCATCGCTACAACACCTCCGCCAAGCCCTGGTCCCCGTGACCTCCTGACCCGGCGAGCGCTTTGCCTCTGCACCGACCGGGTGTGGAGGTGAGCGCAAGCTCGCCGGCGGAATCGGCCGGGGGCAGCGCTGCGGTGGGTCCTGGATCTCGGGGTCGTACTCGACCGAGATGACGACCTCTTCGTCGTGCGGGCAGTGGCCGACCGCGCGGTGCTGTTTCGGCATCCCCAGGTCGCAGAAGGCCGCCCATGCCCGCAGGGTCGTGTGCGGGGCAGGGTCGACGTCCGGCACGCGACCAGCCAGTGCGCGGGACAAGCCCGACGAGATGGTCCAGGTCAGGGGCGGCAGGCCCAACCGGTCGGCCTCGGCCAGCATTTCCGCAAGCGCACTGGTGGTTTGGCGCTGCGCGGCTCGGTCGAGTGCGGCGCGCTCAGTGTCGATCAGGTTCGTTGAGCTCATGCAGCGATCTTCTCGCGCCACTGCCACCGGAGGCTGTTCATCGGGGGACGTGTCGCCCCGGACTCAGCGGCGGCCTTCGGGTTCCCAAGCTCGGTGAGCTTTCGTCGCTGTTGAATGGCCCTGCCTGGGGACGGGTCATCGTCGATGTCAGTGGACTGGCGGGCGGCCAGCGGCCTGGTCGTCCTTCCGCCCGCAGGCAGGTGGCATTCAGTGTCGGCGGACGGTATCGGGTGTGAAGGGTCGAAGGGCCTTGGGTGGGCTTGCTGGCTGGGCGCAGGCTGGCGCTGTGAGGACGCTGTGGAACGGTGTGATCAGTTTCGGGCTGGTGGCGATCCCGGTTGGGTTGGCGGCGGCGACGGAGTCGCGCTCGGTCAGCTTCCGGCAGGTGCACCGAACCGACGGGGCTCGGGTGCGTCACGAGCGGGTCTGCACCGCGGAGGATCGCCGGGTGCCGTGGGAGGAGATCGCCAAGGGCTACGAGCTGCCCGACGGCCGCATGGTGGTCATGTCCGAGGACGAGCTGGCGGAGCTGCCGCTGCCCAGTGCGCACACCATCGAGGTGGCCGAGTTCGTCCCGACCGGCGCAGTGGATCCGATCCTGTTCGACCGCTCGTACTTCCTGCAGCCGCACCAGGTCGCACTCGGCGCCTACGGCCTGCTGCGCGACGCGATGACCGAGACCGGTCATGTGGGGCTGGGGCGGGTGGCGATCCGCACTCGGGAGCGGTTGTCGCTGCTGCGGCCCTATGGGCCAGGGATCAGCCTGGTCACGCTGTTGTGGCCGGATGAGGTGCGGGAACCGGATTTCGGATGGCTCACCGACCAGGCACCGCAACCCCGAGAGCAGGAACAGCGGATGGCCGAACAGCTGGTCCTGTCGCTGTCGAGCGCGACCTTCGACCCCATCGGCTACCGGGACCACTCACGCGAGGCCCTGCAGACACTGATCGATGCCAAGCTCGCCCACCGCCAGATCGCCGTACCGGAGCCCCGCTCGCAGGAGACTGCGGATCTGGAAGAGGCGCTGCGAGTCAGCCTCGACCAGGCCCGCCAGGCGCGCAGCGCTGGGCAGCGTGAGACCGGGTGAAGGAGCAGGGGCGAGCGGACGACGAAGCGCCCCGCGTCGCCTTGATCAGGTGGCGCGGGGCGCTGTCGTGTCCACCGTCGGCACTTCCCCTACCTCGGTGAACGGGTGTGCTGTCGAGGCACACATCAGCGATACTAGACCACATGTTCGAACGCGTCCAAGCCCATCCGCCCCCACGCCCGGGTGACGATAGGGAGCGACGCCCGCCCGTGCCCGTGCGCGTGGACCTCGCTGCGGCATTCGCGGTCCGACCTGCAGAATCCGGCTCAGAGCTGCCCAACGGATGGGACATGCAGGCGACTGTGGACGGCGAGCTGGTCGCCTGGCGGCGGGACACCGATGGCCGCTGGTGGGGCGAGGTTCGTATTCGTCTGCAGCGAGGCGTGGCGCCTGAGGCTGGCGGGGTTCGGCACCTGTGGTGGGTGCCAGCGCACGCGGTGAGCCCTCGCTCGCGCGGTTAGTTCTCGCCCTGTTGGGTCCTCAGCTGTTCGAGCACGTCTTCCCAGGTCCAGCGGTGGTGCCCGCTGGGCAGCGTCAACGACGGCTTGAGCTTCCCCTCGCGGACATAGCGGGCGAGCGTGCTCGGGTTGATTCCGAGACGCTTCGCGACCTGACCTGACGTCAGTAGCTCGTCCGCCACGAATCGGACCGTATGCGTCCCTTCGAGTGAACGCTCATCATCTGCCATGTATGCCGTGATCAAGCCCTATACTCGCGTTCACCACGATTGCCACGGTTGTCCGATTTGGGGTGGGCGAGGTGGAGCTAGACGTTGTACTGATCGACAATCGGGAGTGGTACGTCTGCCCGGTTAGAGGGCATCGCTGCGGTCGCGTTTTGGTGGACCTTGGCGCGATGGGTCTGGATGCACTCGACTGGCACGTTCGTAGCGCTCACCAGCTGGCCCTCTCGATTCGCCCGGACTCCACCAACACGAGGAGTGCCAAGCAGGTGACTCAAGCGCCGCGTGATGAAGAGGCGGGCTAGGAGCTGTTTAGGAACCGATCTTGGTGAGGCTGCGGAGCCAGATGTCGATGGTGGCGACGTGCACGGTGGCTTCGTAGCGGAGGGCGAGTTTGTCGTACCGGCAGGCCACGGCACGGTGGTGTT